>DASWMA010000410.1:0-3817 GCA_036399995.1 Longimicrobium sp.
CGGCGGCGAAGGGCTGACGGCCGGGCGGGTACGGAGGTACGGAGGTACGGAGGTACGGAGGTACGGAGGTACGGAGGTACGGAGGTACGGAGGTACGGAGGTACGGAGGTACGGAGGTACGGAGGGCGCTCGTGCGGCGGGATTCGGTGCGAATCCGCGGCGCGGCGCCCTCTCCGGCCGCCTGAGGGCGTCCACCTCTCCCGTACCGGGAGAGGTTGCACGACCACTCCCCGGCACCACGAAGTCGCCCGGTGACGCGGGGGGCGCAGGGCACACGCGCGCCGCGACTGCCACCCTCTCCCGGTACGGGAGAGGGCGAGCGCTCTCAGGCGCGGGGAGAGGGCGCGGCGGCGCCGGAGCGCGCCCGTGGTCGGGCGAAGCGGGTCCGTGGTCCAGGCCCGGAGCGTGTCCGTCGTCCGCCCGAAGCGCGGGGAGGGACATGCCGGACACTGCAGTTCCGCCACAGTCCTCTTGATCTGGACGCAATCCTGCTGGGCGGCGCGGAACAAACCCTGCGACGGGGACGTATTGCCGCATGGCAGCGGAGCTGAAACCACCCCGCCGCGCCTGCACGGCGCCAGCGTAATGATCAAGGTACGGGTGCAGAGCCTGGGGCTCGACCAGAACACCAAGTCGCCCGTCGTCATCCTGCAGGAGGACGACGGCGACCGCGTGCTTCCGATCTGGATCGGGCCGGCCGAGGCCAGCGCCATCGCCATGGAGCTGGCCGGGATGAAGTTCGCCCGGCCGCTCACGCACGACCTGTTCGCCCCGCTCATCCGCGGCCTGGGCGGCACGCTCACCCGCGTGCTGATCACCCGGGTGGAAGAGAACACCTACTTCGCCGAGCTGGTGATCCAGCGCGGCGAAGAGCTGTTCACCCTCGACGCGCGCCCCTCCGATTCGATCGCCATCGCGCTGCGCACGCGCGCCGACCTGTTCGCCGGCGACGAGCTGCTGACGGCCGCCGCGTTCGAGATCGCCGCCCCCGACGCCGAGACGGAGGCGGACGACGAGGAGGGGGCGCCGCCCACGCAGGGGCTTTCGCCCGAGCAGCTCCAGGAGTACCTGCGCCGCCTCAACCCCGAAGACCTGGGCCGGTTCAACCCTTGACCGCTTTCCGCACCTGCCGCGAGGCGGCCCGCCCTTCGGCGGCTCGCCTCGCGCTCGTTTTCGCCTGCGCCGCGGCGCTCTTCGCCCCGTCGCTTTCCGCGCAGCAGTCACTCCCCGGGCGCGTGGTGCGCGACGGCGAGGGGGTGGCCTGCGTGCGCGTGCAGCTCCACCGCGTGAGCCAGGCCGCGCGCGGGCAGATCGACAGCACCGTGTCGGCCGCCGGCGGCGCCTTCTCCTTCCGCCTGCCGCCGGTGGACACCACCGCCGGCTTCACCGTCTTCTTCGCCACCGCGATCGCCGACGGGGTGCGCTACTTCGGCCCCGCGGTGCACCCCGGCGAGACCCCCGCGGGGTACGCGATCGGCGTGTTCGACACCGCCAGCTCGCAGGCGCTGGCCGACTCGGTGCGGGTGAGCCGCCGCGACCTGTTCCTGATCCCCGACATGGACGGGAGCATGCAGGTGGCCGAGATCGTCCGCTTCCGCAACCCCGCGCGGCGCACCCTGGTCTCCGAGTCGCGGCCGCTGGTGTCGATCCCGCTCCCCTCCGGCATCGACCGCTTCGAGGCGGGTGAGGGCGACCGCGCCGACAGCTCGCGCGCCGCCACGCCCGGGCTGGCGCGGGTGGGCGACCGCGCCTGGCTCACGGAACCGCTGGTGCCGGGGAACCGCGACGTCTTCTTCCGCTACCGCGTTC
Source organism: Longimicrobium sp. (assembly GCA_036399995.1). Taxonomy (GTDB): domain Bacteria; phylum Gemmatimonadota; class Gemmatimonadetes; order Longimicrobiales; family Longimicrobiaceae; genus Longimicrobium. Next base: position 1,810 of record DASWMA010000410.1, read on the forward strand.
CCGCCGGGGTCAAGCGCCTGCCCGTCTCGCTCGGCCGCGACACCGACACGCTGTTCGTGTACGTGCGCGAGCCCGCGCCCGACGTGAGCGCGAGCGGGCTGGGCGAGGGCGAGCCCTTCCAGGCCGAGGGCGACCGCTTCACCCGCTACGTGCGCACCGCGCTGCGGCCCGACGCGTCGATCGCGATCGACTGGCGGGGCCCGCAGCCGCCGCCGGTGGACCCGCGCTGGGCCGCGCTGGCGATCGCCGGGGCGATCCTTGCGGCCGGGGCCGTGCTGGCCGCCCGGCGGTCGCGCGCGGCGGGGTAGGGGAGGGCCGGCCGTGGCGCTGGTCACCACCCGCTCGCTGGTGCTGCAGTCGTTCCCCTACAGCGAGACCAGCAAGATCCTGCGGCTCTACACGTGGGAGCTGGGGCTGCTGAGCGTGATCGCCAAGGGCGCGCTGAAGCCGAAGAGCCGGTACGGCGGCGTGCTGGAGCCCTTCACCGAGGGCTTCGCGACCTTCTACCACCGCCAGGGGCGCGACCTGCACACGCTGAGCGGCTTCGACCTGGTGCGCAGCCGCCAGGCGCTGGGGCGCTCGCTGGCCGGCTTCGCGGGCGCCTCGCTGCTGGCCGAGCTGCTGCTGAGCGCGGGGACGGAGGAGGCGCACCCCGAGGTGTTCGAGGCGCTCACCGCCGCCTGGGAGGAGATCGCGGCCGCGCCCGACGGCGACGCGGCGCTCCGGATGTCGCTGGCGGGGGCGTGGCGGCTGGTGTCGCTGCTGGGCTTCGAGCCGCAGACCGACCGGTGCGTGGTGTGCGAGCGCCCGCTGGTGCCCGCCGAGCCGGTGCGCTTCGACACCGCCGGGGGCGGCGTGGCGTGCACCCGCTGCCGCACGGCGGGGCGGGTGATCGACCCCGCGTCGCGCGCGGAGCTGCGCGCGATGGTGCGCGGCGCCACCCCCGGGCGGCTGGCCAGCCCCGGCCTGCACCGCGCGCTGCTGCGCGCCTTCCTGCAGACGCACGTGGCGCACGACCGCGCCTTCCGCTCGCTGGAGCTGTTCCTCGAGCAGGTGCGGGCCGCCCCCGCGGCGGCCGGTGGCGAGGCCGAGGACGGCGCGGCGGCGGAGCACGAAGAGTAGGCCGGGGGAATCTTTCCCGCGCCGCGCGGGTACTGCGCCGTGTATCACGGAGGTCCGCCGCCGCCCGCGGGTTGCTTGACCCGTGCTGGCGGCGGCGGATATACTAGGCCAGTTCCCCACTTGCGCACACGTTCACCCTGCCCGGGCACCAGGAGGCCGATGGGACGGTAACCGCATGAACAGAGAGAGGTGGTGATGCTACGCGCCCCGCCTGTTCTGCTCCTCCTGCTGGTGATCTACGGGTTTCTCTTTCCCCCCGCTGCACGGGCGCAGGACCCCGACGGAGACCCGGGCGTGGTAGCCCAGAAGGGCTTCCGGCTGGAGCAGAACTATCCGAACCCGGCCAACCCGGAAACCTACATCCCATTCATCCTCGAGGAGGGCCTGTTCCAGAATGGAGACAGCCACGTGGTCTCCATCCGGATCGTAAACATCTTTCGTCAGCTCGTCGCGATCCCCAAGGCGGTGGGTCACCCCCGCGGACGGGACGTTCCGGTGAACAACCTCCGCTACACGGAGCCCGGCCGTAAGGTGAGCTACTGGGACGGCCGCGACCTGAACGGCAGGCCGGTGCCCACGGGCGTGTACTACTGCGAGCTGGTGGTGGACGGGAAGAGCGACTACTTCCGCATCACCGTGATCCAGCCCAGGCGGCGGAGCAGGTTCCCGATCCCCTTCATCCGGAGGGGCGGCTGAGGCCGGTTCGATCCACTGCGATCGGGCCGGCTTCTTCGTTTCCGCCGCGATCCTGAACAGCGGGGGCTCACGCAGAGCAGCAGAGAAGCAGAGAACATCCCTCTACCTCTCTGCTGCTCCGATGCTCTGCGTGAGCCTTCTGTCTTCTCCGAACGCGGAAGCGCCCCGGAGCCGCTGGGGGCTCCGGGGC
>DASWMA010000411.1:0-10576 GCA_036399995.1 Longimicrobium sp.
GCTGCTGGGCGGCGACGACGACGTGGACGAGAAGGAGCTGAAGATCTTCGAAGAGGTGTGGACCGCGGCCACCGGCGGCGCGCCCACCGAAGACGAGCTGCGCACCTCGGTCACCCGCAGCGTGAACCTGGCCGACGACCCCGACGCGCTGCAGGAGTACCTCACCTCCACGCCGCCGTACATGCAGGCGGTGATCGCCATGGACCGTGAGCGCGGCACCCGCAACGCCGAGCAGGTGGTGACGGCGCTCAGCGGCCTCGCCCTGGCCGTCCTCGCCGCCGACGGCCAGGCCGCCGCCGAGGAAGACTCCGTCTTCACCACCCACCTCAACCACCTCCGCAACGAGCTGTCAACGGACGGGGCCACGGCGGAGGAGTGAGCGCTCGCCCGCGTTTGAAAGAAAGGCTGGAACATGAGTAGCGAACGGGACGAACCGATCGAAGTCACCGATGAGAACTTCGGTGATCTGTTGATCCAGGGCCTTCGCGAAGTCCTCGCCATCGAACGTGGAGAAGCGCAGCCTGTTCGCCGCGTTCGGCGGATTGCCACAGCCCGCGAGACGCTGGTTCAGCCTCCCCGCGGCTACAGCCCGCAGGAGATCTACGCGATCCGTGAACGGCTAGGGATGTCGCAGACAGTCTTTGCCCAAGTGCTGAATTCGAGTCCCGAAACCATCAAGGCGTGGGAGCAGGGGAAGCGCGAACCCGATGGGATGGCGCTCACCCTCCTGCATATCGCGGATGAACATCCACAGGCCCTCCTCAGTCGTGTTCAGACGCGGCTGGCGAGTTCCTCTGCTTGATCAGGACGCGACATCTCACATGAAAGGGCCGCCTCCGTCACCGGGAGCGGCCCTTTGCGCATAGGTCGGAGCTGGCCCTGGATTCCGGGAGCCCGTGCAAACCACACTGCCTGGCTGGATACGCGGGGCAGTGCCAGCCGCCTTCCCCTTCTAGGTGCGCCGCGCCCGGCGCGGCGCGGGTGAGACGATCCACGTGCGCGGCGGCGGCCGCGGGCTTCCAGCTTGGCGCTGATGGCGGCGACGTTGGGAACGATCTGCAGCCCCGCGCCGCGCGCGGCCGCGTCCAGGATGCGCGTCAGCGACTGCAGGTCGGCCGGGGTCAGCTCGCGCGTGATGTTCATCTCAGCTCAGCGAGTTCTCCCGCTGACTCCCTTCCCCTCCGCTGCTCGCGGCCCGCCGCTACGCCACCGGCGCGTTGCCCAGCTCCGCCAGCATCCGCGCGGCCGCGCCGGGGTCCAGCGGCCGCGAGAAGAGGAACCCCTGGCCGATGCGGCACCCCATGCGCTGGAGCGCGGCCGCCTCCTCGGCGGTCTCCACCCCCTCGGCCACGGTGTCGAGCCGCAGGCTCCCCGAGAGCGAGATCACCGTCTGGATCACCGCCTCGAGGGTGGGGTCGGCGTGCATCCGGTGCACGAACGAGCGGTCGATCTTGAGCGTGTCGAGCGGCAGCCGGTGCAGGTACGAGAGCGACGAGTAGCCCGTGCCGAAGTCGTCGATCGCCACGCGGATCCCCGCGTCGCGCAGGCGGTGCAGGATGGTGCCCACGGCCGCGGCGTCGTCCATGATCACGCTCTCGGTGATCTCCAGCCGCAGCCGGTCGGGCGGAAAGCCGGTGTCGGCCAGCGCTTCCAGGATCTCCTGCACCAGCGTGGGGTGGAGGAACTGCCGGCTCGAAAGGTTCACGCTCAGCCACACCCCGGCCGCCCCGGGGTACGTGGCGCGCCACTCCTGCATCTGGCGGCACCCCTCGGCCAGGGCCCACCGCCCCACCGCCATGATGATCCCCGACTGCTCGGCCAGCGGGATGAAGTCGTCGGGCGGGCGCAGGCCCAGCTCCGGGTGCTCCCAGCGCACCAGCGCCTCGAAGCCCACCAGCTCGCGCGTCTCCATCACCACCACCGGCTGGAAGTGCAGCCGCAGCTCGCCGCCCTCCACCGCGTCGCGCAGCTGGCTCTCCATGGCCAGCTGCCGCAGCGAGCGCGCGTGCAGGTCGGCGTCGGCGATCTCGAAGCGCGCGCGGCCGCGCTCCTTGGCGCGGTACATGGCCGCGTCGGCGTCGCGCAGCGCGTCTTCGGGGCGCGAAAAGCCCGTGGAGCTCACCGCGATTCCCATGCTGGCCGACACCACGACCTGCTGCCCGGCGGCGTCGAACGGCGTGCGCAGCTGGTTCAGGATCCGCTGCGCCACCACCGCCGGGTCGTCCACGTCCTGCACCAGCAGCGCGAACTCGTCGCCGCCCAGGCGCGCCACGCTGTCGCCGGCGCGCACGCACCCCTCCAGCCGCCGCGCCAGCGCCACCAGCACCCCGTCGGCGGCCACGTGCCCCAGGCGGTCGTTCACCACCTTGAAGCGGTCCAGGTCCAGGAAGATCACCGCGAAGCGGTGCGCCGGCCGGCGCCGGGCGTAGGCGATGGCGCGCTCCAGCCGGTCCATGAAGAGGCCGCGGTTGGGAAGCCCGGTCAGCGAGTCGTGCAGGGCGTCGTGCAGCAGCTGCTCCTCGAAGCGCTTGCGCTCGGAGATGTCGCTGAGCGAGCCGGCCATGCGCACCACGGCGCCGGCCGCGTCGGCCACGCGCACCCCGCGCGCCAGCACCCAGCGCCACCCGCCGCCCCGGTGGGCCACCCGGTGCTCCACCTCCAGCAGGCTCCCCGAGGGCTCGCCGGCGCGGAAGAGCTCGGCCTCCACCCGCGCCCGGTCGTCGGGGTGGATGCGCCCCAGCCACTCCTCCGGCACCGCGCCCACCTCGGGGTCGGCGCACCCCACGATCTCCTTCCAGCGCGGCGAGTAGTACACGCGCCCTGACGGCAGCTCCCAGTCCCACAGCCCGTCGTGCGAGCCCTCGGCGGCCAGGGCGTAGCGCCGGGCGCTGGCGGCCAGCTCGCGCTCGGCGCGGAGGCGGTTGCGCACCACCGCGTAGAACAGCACCAGGATCACCAGCAGGTAGCTGGCGAACAGCAGCGGGCTGCTGCGCGGCGCGCGCACCCCCGCCGCCGCGGCGGCCACCACCGCCAGTGTGACCACGCCATACGCCACCTGGTCGCGCGTGCGGCGGAACAGCGCGCTGATCACGGCCACGATCACCACCATCCCCAGCTGGTACTCGGCCGCGAAGTCGTTCAGCAGCAGGAGCACCGCCACCCACACCGTGAACAGCAGGAACAGCCCGTACAGCGCGGCCAGCAGCCGCGGCCGCCCCGGCAGGTAGCTCAGCCCAGCACCCCCAGCGCCGCGCCGGCCACGATGAAGCGCAGGAGCCACGGGTCGTGGGCGCCCGGCACCACGGCGCGATACACGAAGCCGAAGCCCAGCGCCGAGGCGGCGGCCACGGCGGTGACCAGGCGATAGGTCAGGAGCTCCTTCTCGGGGATCGCGTCCGGGTCGCGGACGCCACGCGACGCGCCCGCCGGCTCGGCGCCGGGCGCGCGGAGGATGTCTGCCATGAGGCCAGGGATGGGGCGTACCGCGAGAGCGGCGCGGCGGGACCACGGGGAGTTGGAGCGACCATACGGTAAGACCCCGGGCGGCTCCAGGCAAGCGGCTGATACGAAACCCGGAACAGTGCTCCCGACCGCGAAGGGTCGCACCCCCGGGACGGGAGCGGCCCTTCGCCACCAGCCTGCCGGCGACGGTCCGCGAACCGCTCCGCGCGTCACCCGCCGGCCACCGGGGGCGACAGGGCGATGAAGCCGTCGGCCCCGGTGCCGGGATAGAAGGTGATGGTGCGGCCGAAGAACGGCTGGATCCCCGTGTTCACGTAGCCTTCCGCGTTCCCGGGGTTCCCCGGCGAGGCGGCCGCGGGGGAGAACACCACCTCGTTCTGCCCCGCGACGGTCCCGGTGACGAAGTCCAGGATCGTCACGCCGCCACTGGCCAGCGTCAGGCGGTGCCCGGGGGCCAGCGTGCCCTTCCCCTTCGCGTCCACCTTGCCGCCGGCGGCGTACGGCAGCAGCGCATCGGCCGGAAGGTGCGGACCGGTCCAGATGTGCGTGACGGGCGCGCCGCTGTCGAACAGCACGTTCACCGGCGGCGGCTCCGCCGCGCCGCCACCCGGTCCGCCTCCCTGGTTGATCGTGGTGCCGTCGATGGACAGAACCCCCTGGGCGAACGGCCCCTCGGCCTGGGCGGTGAGCGGGATGCGGTTGGCGGCCCCGGCGACGTCCTGCTCCGTCAGGCCGATCTGCAGCGAGCCCGTGCCGGCCTGGTTCTGCGCGGGAAAGTCGCCCAGCGTCACCGCGAATCCGTTGCCCGGGCCGTCGGAAAGCTGCAGCAGCACGCTCTTCAGGCCCTGCTTGGCGAGCATCGAAGCCCCGAAGTCGCCGTAGAACGCCTTGAACAGCGGCGCCCCGCCCGCGTCGATCGTCTCCTGCCAGTCGGCGGCCTTGTGGCCCGTGGCCGTCAGGATCTGCGCGACGGTTGCCTGGCCCTGCAGCGCCGCCCGGGTCTGCGACGGGTCGGCAAAGTAGACCGTGGCGGGGACCGCCACGCCGTTGTAGGTGGTCCCGCTGGCGTAGTTGTTCTGGACCGCGGGCTGCGCCTGCGAGCTCTTCGGCCACCACTGCGGGCTGTACCCCGACCAGAAGCCGATCCCGCCGGTGTCGAACTCGTACGGGCGGAAGCTGTCCGGCGCGAAGCCGACGTAGATGCCGACTTTGTAGCCGGTGCCTGCGATGTACTGCGGATAGAGCGGAACGCTGACCGGTGAAGCGCCGGGGGAACCGTTCGACATCGTGGGCCTCCCTTTCATGAACGTGGATGGGGGTCGAAGAGGAGCGATGAACCGCGGGGGCCGGGGAGGCCGCCCGCGCTTAGATACGCCGGTGATCGCCGCAGCGTCAAGGAGATCGGGCGTCCGGCCCGGCACCCGGATCAATCCCCGCCGAGGCCACATAGAGGGTACGAAGACGCAGAGGAGCTGGGCGGTTTCTCTGCGACTCCGCCCTCCCGCGTGGCACGCGGTGATTGAACTGCACGCAGAACATCGGAGAAGCGCGGCGCCGGGGGGAGAACTTGAACGCAGTTCTCCCCCTGGCTCCCGTCTCTCCGATCCTCGTCGCGGAGCCGCCGAGCAGGTTGACGGCGGGTGGACCGTGAGGCGGCCGGTCGCGAAGCGCGACGCCGGACCCCAACGACACGGGCCCGCCCCGAGCACCGGGGCGGGCCTGCGCATCCTCGTCCTGCAGTCGACCTGCCGCGGCTACTTGATGAACAGCATGTCGCGGTACGTCGGCAGCGGCCAGTAGCTGTCGGGCACGACCTTCTCCAGGCGGTCCACCACGCTGCGCACCGCGTTCATCGCGGGGATCACGTTGTCGCGCATGTGGTAGCTCTTGCTCTTCACGTCTTCGCCGCCCAGCTCCTCGTTCTGCGCCACCAGCGCGTCGAGCGCGGGGCGCAGCTCGTCCACCAGGCCGTTCACCTGGCGGATCGTCTCGATCACGCCGGTGCTGCGCATCCCCAGGTCCTCGGCGCGCCCGGCGGCGGCCAGCAGGTCGTTCAGGTAGTGCACCGCCGCGGGGAGGATCATGGTGGCGGCGATGTGCGCCACCGTCTCGCCCTCGATGTTCACCGTCTTGAAGTACTGGTCGTACACCACCTCGATGCGGCTTTCCAGCTCGCGGTGGCTCAGCACGCCGTACTTGGCGAACATCCCGGCGTTCTTCTCCGAGTCGAGCGTCTCCAGCGCGTCGAGCGTGGTGCGCAGGTTCAGCAGGCCGCGCGCTTCCGCCTCCTGGTGCCACTCGTCGCTGTAGCCGTCGCCGTTGAAGATGATCCGCTTCACGCGGCGGATCTCGGTGGCGATCAGCCTCGACAGCGCCTCCTCGAAGCCGGCGCCGGCCGCCAGCTCGCCCTCGAGCGCGGTGCACAGCTCGTCGAGGCTTTCGGCCATGATGGTGTTGAGCACCGTGGCCGGGAACGACACCGACTGGCTCGAGCCCAGCGCCCGGAACTCGAACTTGTTGCCGGTGAAGGCGAAGGGGCTGGTGCGGTTGCGGTCGCCCGCGTGCTGCGGGATGTGCGGCAGCACCGGCGCGCCCAGCCCCAGCAGCCCGCCCTCCTGGCTGCTGCTGGCCGATCCGTGCTGCTCGATCTGCTCGAACACGTCGGTCAGCTGCGTGCCCAGGAACACCGAGATGATGGCCGGCGGCGCCTCGTTGGCGCCCAGGCGGTGGTCGTTCCCCGCATAGGCCACGCTCGCGCGGATCAGGTCCTGGTGCCGGTCCACGGCGCGCAGCACGGCGGTGCAGAAGAACAGGAACTGCATGTTGTCGTGCGGCGTGTCGCCCGGCTCCAGCAGGTTGGCGCTGTCGGTGCCCAGGCTCCAGTTGAGGTGCTTGCCGCTGCCGTTGACCCCCGCGAACGGCTTCTCGTGCAGCAGGCACGCCATCCCGTACTTCCGCGCCACCTGCCGCAGCGTGATCATCATCAGCTGCTGGTGGTCGGCGGCCAGGTTGGCGTTCTCGTAGATCGGCGCCATCTCGAACTGCCCCGGCGCCACCTCGTTGTGCCGCGTCTTCACCGGCACCCCCAGGCGATACAGCTCGTGCTCCACCTCGATCATGAACGCCAGCACCCGCTCGGGGATGCTGCCGAAGTAGTGGTCCTCGAGCTCCTGCCCGCGCGGCGGCTTGGCGCCCACCAGGGTGCGGCCGGTGGTCACCAGGTCGGGGCGGCGGTAGAAGAACTCCTGGTCGACCAGGAAGAACTCCTGCTCGGGGCCGCAGGTGGCGCTCACGCGCTCCACGTCCACGCCGAACAGCTTGAGCGCGCGCCGGGCCTGCTGGTCGAGCGCGTTGACGGAGCGCAGCAGCGGGATCTTGGTGTCGAGCGCGTCGCCGGTCCAGCTGGCGAACGCGGTGGGGATCGACAGGTAGCACCCGGCCGGCGTCTCCACGATGAACGCGGGGCTCGTCGGGTCCCACGCGGTGTAGCCGCGCGCCTCGAAGGTGGCGCGCAGCCCGCCCGAGGGGAAGCTCGACGCGTCGGGCTCGCCCTGGATCAGCTCCTTCCCCGCGAACTCGGCCACCGCCCCGCCGCCGGCGTTGGGGGTGATGAACGAGTCGTGCTTCTCGGCGGTGCTGCCGGTGAGGGGCTGGAACCAGTGCGTGTAGTGGCTGGCCCCCTTCTCCACCGCCCACTCCTTCATGGCCAGCGCCACCGCGTCGGCCAGCGACGGGTCGAGCGGCTCGCCGTGGCGGATGGTGCGGGCGATGGCCTTGTACACCTGCTTGGGAAGGCGCGCGCGCATCTCGGCCATCCCGAAGGTGTTCTCGCCGAAGATCTGCTCCACGTCGTTGAACGACTTGGACCGTTCTCCGTTGGTGGTGCCCAGGGGCTCCCACCCCTTGGCCGCCGCCAGGGCGTCGAATCGTGCGCTGGGCTTGGGCATCTCGCTTCCGTGTGCTAAGGGTTCGGGGTGGTTGCTCGGGCTCCGTCCGTCAGCTCTCCGCCGGCCCGCCGCCGGCGCCGTTCCCGCCCGCCGCGCCGCGTACGTGCGGCTTCACGCTCAGCGCGGCGGTCTCCTTGATGGTGCTCAGCACGATGCTGGTGGTGGTCCACTGCACCCCCGGCCAGCTCTGGATCTCGGCGAGCAATTCTTCGAGCGAGCCGGTGTCGTCGGTGCGGATCTTCAGCACGTGGCTCCCCTGGCCGGTGATGGAGTGGCACTCCAGGATCTCGGGGTGCTCCACCGCCCGCCGCCGGAACTCGGGGTAGAACTGGCTCCCCGTGATCCCGGTGAAGATGATGGCGGTCACGTCGCGCCCCAGCAGCTTGGGGTTCACCACGGCGGTGAAGCCGCGGATGATCCCGCGCTCTTCCAGCTTGCGCAGGCGCTCGCCCACGGCGGGCGAGCTGAGCCCTACCGCCACCGCCAGGTCGTGCTGCGAGGTGCGCCCGTGCTCCTGCAGCATCTCCAGCAGCCTCATGTCGATCTCGTCGATCCTCGCCGCGTGGCTCACCTTAGTTTCTTAAGCTGGTACGTTCCTACGGCTAAGTTTCGAAAAGGATAGCTCCTAGTCGCCTTCCGTGCAAGGGTGAGGCCACAGGATTTACGGAGGGCGAGACGGAAGTGGGGGCGGGGGAACGGGATAGGCATTCGGCCGCAGGCCTCGGCAGAGCTGAACAGGTGCGCGAGTGCGTGAGCCGCTGAAGCTCGGGGGCCGCGCCGCGGATCGGAGCAGGCCAGACGAGGAGCACCTGAACAGACCCGTGCTCCGCGCACGTCGAGCGCGGCCCGCACGATTCCGGTAGTCCGCGAAGGCGGACTTCGTGTAGTCGTTGCCGCGGTTTCAACCGCCCTTCCCCGTCGGGCACGCCAGAAAGAAAGCGGGCCGGCCACCTTCCGGGGCCGGCCCTTCCTGTCTCTCACATCGGATCCATCGGCCGATCACACCCCGCCGTGTCCCTGGCGCGCGGGCATCCACACGCGGGGGTGCTTCCAGAAGTTCCACCAGCGGCGGAGGGGGCAACTGTAGCGCTCCATCATCGCGCCCTTGTGGGTCTTCTTGCGATCGGGGTGCAGCGGATGGGTGCACCGGCAGTGCGGCGTGTCTTCGGTGGGGCGGTGCGCGCCTGCCGCCGCGGCGGCCGCGACCGAGCCTGCGTCTGCCTTTTCCTGCGCCATAACGTTCCTCCGGCCATTGAGTGGAAGGCTGTGGGGAACTGCCTGCGGCGCAATCTAGCGCGGAACTGATGTTCTTTGAGGATTTCGTGCGGAGGCCGCGGCGGGTACGCGGGCGGGCTCATACCGTGTCCGCCAGACCCGTTGTTGCACGAGCACCGCTTGGGGGTCACACGGAGGAAACGGAGAAAACGGAGGAACTGCGATGAGGTTCTCCGTTCCCTCCGTTCTGCTCCGCTTCTCCGTGTGACCGTGGTTGCAGCCGGTATTCAACGCCGTGCAGCGAGCGTAGTGGAGCGGACGAGACCGGGCCGGCCTCCGCGGTGGAAGCCGGCCCGGTCTTGTTCAACCTCGCCACGAGCTTACGGATTGAGGACGTCGCCGCGGCGGAGGAAGGTGTTGACGGTGGTGTAGAACTCCGCCGGCTTCTCGAGCCAGGGGAAGTGGCCCGCACCGTCGATCACCTCCAGCCGCGCGCCGGGGATCTTTGCCGTCCAGTACTGCGCGTTGCCCAGCGACAGCACGTCGGCGTTGCCGTACACCACCAGCGTGGGCGCGGTGATCTGCTCGCCGATGGAGGCCGCGTCCCACGCGCCCTCGAACGCGGCCAGCCCGGTGAGCAGGGTGAAGACGGCGGTCTGCGCGGTGGCGGTGGGCTCTTCGCAGTAGCGGCCGCGCATGGCGGCGTGGTTGGCCGGGTCGGCGAAGTAGGGCGTGAACACGCTGGTGAACAGCGCCTGGCAGGTGGCCACCGCCTCCGAGGCGGGCACCTGGCCGGTCATGAAGGCGGTGATCCAGGCGATCTGCTGGTTCCACTCCGCCGGGTCGGTGCGGCTGTAGCGGGCGAGCGCGAACTCGGCCGACAGCGCGCCCGATGCGGGGCCCGGGTCCAGCATCAGCAGCCGCTCCACGCGGGCGGGGTGCTCGGCAGCGTACAGCGCGGCGAAGTTGGCCCCGGCCGAGTGCCCGGCCAGCGCCATCGTCTCCAGCCCGAAGAACTGGCGCACGGCCTCGATGTCCTGCACCTGCAGCGCGGGGGTGAGCTGCGCCGGGTCGGTGATCACGGTGGAGCGCCCCGAGCCGCGCTGGTCGAAGTAGATCACGGTGCGGCCGCGGGTGAGCACGCCCAGGTCGGGCGACATGTAGCGGTAGCTCAGCCCGGGGCCGCCGCTGACCATCACCAGCGTGTCGGGGCCGCTCCCCTCCACGTGATAGAAGAGCTGCACGCCGCCGGCGCCGGCCAGGTACCCCTCGCGCACGGCCGGCGCGGCGAACTCGCCACCCCGGCGCGCCGAGGTGAGGTCCGACGCCAGCGGGTCGGCCCGGTCGCAGGCCGCGGCGGCGATCAGGGGAAGGATCAGGAGCGTGGTACGAAGCTTCATGGGTGTGGCTCTCGGTGTGGAGATCTATGTCGAAGCGCCCGCGAACGTGGATGCGGCGCGGCCACCCCGAAGGCACGCCCGGTGCCGCGTCCCCCGGGTCGAGACCGATAAAACGGATGTATTTGCGGATGAACGAGATAACGCGGGGCTTGACTTCCGCACTGAAAACGGCGAGAGAGGCTGAGGCGGAGCCGCCACAGCTGCGGCGACAATTCCACATTCCTGGGGATGGCACGACGCAAGGAATGTCCTTCTGAGCGGCACCGCTGAACGAAGTGGAGGCATCCACCGGCGGCTGAAGCCGCAGCAACAACGACGAAAAGCCTCGCAAACCGCGCGAGGCTTCAACGACCGAACTGCTCTTCATCCTCCGCGGTCGCGTGGAGCGCGATGGGAGACCGAGGGTGACACCCGAAGTCCACCGCTCCGCTAATCCAGATGTACCTGCCGGATCAGAAGATCGCCTGCAGGATGACGGCGAGGGCGATCAGCACCACCAGGATGGCGATCGCCGTGCTCCCCATCCCCAGCCGCGAGCCGCCGGGGTTGCCC
>DASWMA010000412.1:0-6135 GCA_036399995.1 Longimicrobium sp.
TAACACCCCGCCGCTGATCAACCCGCCGACCCTACCCGACCCGCCGGCACCCACCTGCCCGATACACCCTCGTCCCACACGCACGTGAACATCAGCCGAATCCTCGTCCCCGCGCTGCTGCTGGCGGCGGCCACCGCCCAGGCGCAGCGCGCGATCCCCGACAACCCCGCCGAGCCGCGGCTGCGCAACGTGCGCCAGCTCACCTTCGGCGGCGAGAACGCCGAGGCGTACTTCTCGTCCGACGGCGAGCAGCTGATCTTCCAGAGCACCCGCCCCGGCGGCCGGCCCTGCGACGAGATCTATACCATGGACACCGGGGGGCGGAACGTGCGCCGCGTGTCCACCGGCCAGGGGCGCACCACCTGCGGCTACTTCTTCCCCGGCGCCGAGCGGCAGCGGCGCCTGCTGTACGCCTCGACCCACGCCGCCGACACCGCCTGCCCGCCCAAGCCCGACATGCGCAACGGCTACGTGTGGGCGCTGTACGACTACGACATCTGGAGCGCCGACCGGCTGGGGCGCAACGAGCGGCGGCTGACCAGCTCGCCCGGCTACGACGCCGAGGCCACCATCTCGCCAGACGGCGGGACCATCGTGTTCACCTCCACCCGCGACGGCGACCTGGAGCTGTACGCTATGGAGGCCGACGGCGGCAACGTCACCCGGCTCACGCACGAGCCCGGGTACGACGGTGGCGCCTTCTTCTCGCCCGACGGCAAGCGCATCGTCTACCGCGCCAGCCACCCCGCCACCGCCGCCGAGCTGGCCGATTACACCGGCCTCCTGCGGCAGAACCTGGTGCGGCCCACGAAGCTGGAGATCTGGGTGATGGATGCCGACGGCTCCAACAAGCGCCAGGTCACGCGGCTGAACGCGGCCTCGTTCGCGCCGTTCTTCCACCCCGACGGCAAGCGGATCATCTTCAGCAGCAACCACGGCGACCCGCGGGGCCGCGAGTTCGACCTGTACATCGTCAACGACGACGGCACCGGGCTCGAGCGCATCACCCACACGCCCGAGTTCGACGGCTTCCCCATGTTCAGCCCCGACGGGCGCAAGCTGGTGTTCGGCTCCAACCGCAACGCCGCCCAGCGCGGCGACACCAACATCTTCATCGCCGACTGGGTCGAGAACCCGGCGCCCGCGGCCCGTCCCGCGGCCGGCGGACGATGAGCGCGCGCGCCGCCGCCCTGGCGCTGGCCGCCGCGCTCACCGCGCCGGCGCTGCGGGCGCAGGCGTGCCCCGACGCGACGGCGATCACCCGCGGCGTGCAGCCGCCGCTGGCCCACGTACGCTACCTGGCCGACGACGCGCTGCAGGGGCGGATGTCCGGCACCGCGTATGAGCGCTGCGCGGGGGACTACATCGCCGCGCACTTCCGCCGCCTGCGCCTGCAGCCGGCGGGCGACGCGGGGACCTTCTTCCAGTCGCTGCCGCTGGCGTCGGCCGCCAACCCGCACGCGCCGGGCGGCACCGGGCGCAACGTGGTGGCCATCCTGCGCGGCGCCGACCCCCGGCTGGCGGGCGAGGCGGTGGTGATCGGCGCGCACTACGACCACCTGGGGCGCGGCGGCGCGTTCTCGATGGCGCGCGGCGACAGCTCGGTGCACAACGGCGCCGACGACAACGCGAGCGGCGTGGCCGTGCTGATCGACCTGGCCGAGCGGCTGTCGCGCGGGCCGCGGCCGGCGCGCAGCATCGTCTTCATCGCCTTCACGGGTGAGGAGGAGGGGCTGCTGGGCTCTGCCTTCTACACGGCGCACCCCGCCGTGCCGCTGGAGCGCACGCGGGCGATGCTGAACCTGGACATGGTGGGCCGACTGGGCGCGGGGCCGCTGATCGTGTACGGCGTGGATACGGCGGACGAGTGGAAGGCGACCGTCGACAGTGCCGCCGCGGCCGAGGGGGTGGCGGTGCGCGGCGGCGGCGACGGCTTCGGCGCCAGCGACCAGACCTCGTTCTACGCGAGGGAGCTGCCGGTGCTGCACTTCTTCACCAACGTGCACGCCGACTACCACCGCCCGTCTGACGACTGGGAGGCGATCGACGTGCCGGGGCTGGCCCGCGTGGCCGGGGTGGTGGAGCGGGTGGCGCGGAGCGTGGCCGGGCGGCCGGCGGCGCTCACCTTCCGGCGCGCGGCGGCCCCGCGGCAGGCAGCCGCCGCGACGCCCGGCTACGGCGCCTACCTGGGCACCGTCCCCGACTTCACGCCGGTTCCGGACGGGGTGAAGCTGAGCGCGGTGCGCGCGGGCTCGCCCGCCGAGCAGGCCGGGATCCGCGCGGGCGACGTGCTGGTGAAGCTGGGCGGCATGGACGTGCACGACCTGCAGGGGATGACCGAGGCCCTGCGCGCCCACAAGCCCGGCGACACGGTGCAGGTGGACGTGCTGCGAGAGGGCCGCCGCATCACCGTGACCGCCACGCTCGGCAGCCGCGGGGGCTGATTCCGCGCGCGGGGCGAAGAACGACGAAGCTCACGCAGAGCAGCAGAGGAGCAGAGAACTCGGCGCGGTTCTCTGCTCCTCTGCTGCTCTGCGTGAGCTCTTCTACGCCCGGTGCTCCACGCCGATGGGCGGCACGGCGATCTGGCGGCGGAAGTCTTCCACCTCGGCGAAGTGGTGGACCGCGGCGGACAGGTGGTGCACCTCGGCCTCGAGCAGCGCGATGCGGCGGTCCTGCAGCGTGGTCTCCTGCCCGCTCTGCCGGAGCCGGGCCAGCGCCTCGATCATCGGCTTCATCGCCAGCCGGGCGCTGATGGCCAGCACGGGCACCAGCACGATGGTGCCGGCGAAGAGGAGCGCCAGGATGGCGGCGAATTCCCCCGCTTCCAATCCAAAGATCATGGGTGTTTCTCCTGCGTGGTGCGAACGGCGGAGGGTGCGGCTTTCCAGCAGTACGGCGCGGCGATGGGCGATGGTTTCAGCCGGGACAAAACGGGCCCGCCGGCGTGCGGCGGGCCCGTTCTCGTCGTCTGGCTGGACGCGGCGGCGGTCAGTCGTTGCTCGTGGTCATCCAGGTGATGGCCGCCCTGATCGCCTTCGTCAGGTCGTTCCAGAGCTGCGGGCGCTGGTGGCGGCAGCTTTCGAGCATGGCGTGCACGTGCTGGGTGCCGCCGTGCTCGGCCGCGGCGCGCGCGTGGCCGGGGAGCGTGTACTCCACGCTGGTGAACACGGCGAGCGCGGTCTTCTGCTGGCCATGCAAAATGCCGCGCTGCGCCAGCGCCCCCTTCAGCCGCGCGAACATCGTCTGCGAGGGCGAGTTGACCTGCCTCGTGGCCAGCAGCCGCTGCGACAGGTCGCCCACCTTCGGCCCGCCCTGCGCGCCCTGCACGATCCAGCTTTCCAGCGACCCCTCGGGCCAGTGCACCATCCGCTGGCCGGGGACGACATGGACGTCGCTGGTCTTCATCAGCCCGAACATGGCCTTCCCCTGGCGCGGCTCCAGCCGCACGGCGCCGGCCTGCTCGCACGCCAGGAACGCCGCCGCGATGGCGTGCACCGCCAGGTCGTCGGCGCTCACCTTTGCGCCCGACGTCAGCACCACCTCGCCGTACCCCATCATCCCCGCGGGCTTCGCGAAGCGGTCGCCGAACAGGAGCACGCGTTCGCTGGGCGTGAACACCAGCGGCGCCGCCGCGTTCTGCGGATTCGACATTTCTGCTTCGTTCCCGGATCAGTTGAATGGACGACACACGCAGCATCCACGCGCGCAGTTCATCTACCGGTGTGGATGCGGCGCGGGTGAAAATCCAACTGTTTGTGCCGCGCTGCAACCCCTTCTGGAAGTGCAACAGCAATGAACGCGGAGCATCGGAGGGAAGGGAGTCAGGGGGAGAGATGCGAGTGGTTCTCCCCCTGACTCCCTTCCTCCGATGCTCCGCGTTCACCCATACGAGCTCCGTCGAAACACCGGCTCCGGGGACTACTCCTGGCCGTTCCCGCGCGGAGTCCGGTCGATCAGCCGCCCTTCCACGCGCGGGGCGATGGCCTGCCCGCGCGCGTACAGCGCCGAGAGCGCGTCGAAGGCGATCAGCTTGAGGTCCGGCCCCGGCTCCACCTTCGCCAGCGCGGTGCGGTTGAAGGTGTAGCGGTCGCCGCCGCCGAACAGGTAGTCGGGCACCGCCACCACGTAGCTGCTGTCGGCGGCCAGCGGCGCCCATCCCTCGCCGCGCTGCACCTGCACCTCCAGGATGCGCTCCCCCTCCGCGCGGCTACGGTCGAACGCCACCTTCAGCCCCGACAGCTGCAGGAAGCGCCCCTCGCCCTGCCCGCCGCTCACGCTGTTCTCCAGCATCCCCTGCACGTCGCTGCCGCGCAGCGTCACCAGCGCCACCCGCGTGGGAAAGCCGAAGGTGCGCGCGATGTGCTCCCAGCGGACGGTGTCGCCGAACGCGTCGTCGATGCGCAGGGCGCCGCCGTTCAGCACCGCCGCGTCGGTCTTGATGGTGGGGAAGGCGGTGCGCATCTGGTCGGCCAGCCAGCTCCCCCAGGCGCTCTCGGCGTTGCGCACCGTTTCTTCGGTGGCGTCCATCATCGTTTCGCTGCGCCCGATCACCGCGTTCAGGAAGGGGACGCGCTGCTCCAGCCGCGCCCGCCACGCCTGCTCCACCTCGCGCTGGTAGCCGGGGTCGATGGCGATGGTGGTGTCGAGGGTGATCGCCTCGGCGCGCGCCATCCCCCGGCGGCCGCTGCTCGAGAGCGTGACCCGCCAGATGCCGCGCGCGTTCGACTGCCCCTTGGTGATCAGCGCGGTGCTGTCGGTGAGCGGGTCGCTCAGCCGGTAGTGCTCGTGCCCGCCACAGATCCACGCCAGCTTCGGGTGCCGGCGGCGCAGCCGGCTGATCTGCCGGTCGGTGTCGCGGTCCAGGTGCGTGAGCCCCACGATCACGTCTGCCCCGCGCCGCTCCAGCGCGGTGATCATCCGCTCGGCGTGCTGCACGAACGCCGAGTCGGCGCGGGCCCAGTCGCGCGGGCTGTCGAGGAAGGTGAGCGTGAACACCCCCACCCGCAGCCCCGAGCGCGTGACCAGCACGGTGTCGCGCCCCACCTTGCGGTCGGCCACGGAATCACCCGTGTTCAGCGACAGGTTGCCGGCCAGCCAGGGAAAGCGCGACGCCTTCACCGCCTCCACGAAGGCGGCCTGGCGGCGCTCGTCGAACTCGTGGTTGCCGGGGACGAACAGGAGGGGCGCCGCGGCGTTCAGGTGGTTGAGCGCCGCGATCATCTGCAGCCCGCCGAAGTAGCGGCTCTCCAGCGACGGGGCGATGGCGTCGCCGGCGTGGAACACCATGGTCTCCGTCCCCGCGGCGCGCGCCTGGTTGGCCAGCGTCACCACCCGGCCGATGCCGCCGGCGCGGCCGTTGTACACCGCGTCGATGCGGTACACGTCGTTCAGCTGCAGCACCGAGAGCGAGCGGTCGGCGCGCTGGGCGGCGGCGGGCGCGGCGGCCAGCAGGAGCGCCGCGGCCAGGGCGTGGCGAGCGGCGCGGGGGTGGCGGAGCAGGGGGAGCATCGTCAACGATTGGAACGGGATACGGATCGGACCGGGTTCGCCGCACGATAGCCCGCGCCCGCACCGCGCCGCAACCGCGCCCCTGCGGACATGTTGTGCACGTCGGGCGCGGCGTTTACCGTAGGGTCCATCCACCCGCTTCAGCCCCGCCCCCTCGCACGTGGAGCACACCATGGTCGGCGACTTCCGGAAGTTCATCGCGCGCGGCAACGTGGTGGACCTGGCCGTGGGCATCGTGATCGGCGCGGCGTTCACCACGGTGGTCAAGAGCTTCGTGGACGACATCCTGATGCCGCCGATCGGCCGGCTCACCGGCGGGGTCGACTTCAGCAACCTCTTCCTGCCGCTCGACGGGAAGGACTACGCCTCGCTCGAGGCGGCCAGGGCGGCGGGCGCGGCCACGGTCAACTACGGGCTGTTCATCAACAACGTGATCGCCTTCCTGATCGTGGCGTTCGCGGTGTTCCTGGTGGTGAAGGCCTACGAGCACGCCCGCCGCGCCGACCAGGCGCCCCCGGCCACCGTGAAGGCGTGCCCCTTCTGCCTCGAAGACGTGGCGCTGGCCGCCCAGCGCTGCCCGCACTGCACCAGCCAGCTCGCCCCCGGCACGGTGGCGGCGCCGGC
>DASWMA010000413.1:0-1747 GCA_036399995.1 Longimicrobium sp.
CCGGGCGACGGCTGGCCCGCGGCGCCGTTGACGGTGCCCACCAGGGCGCCGGTGGACCCCGGCCCCGCCTCGCACCGCGCCGCCCACACGACGTGCAGCGGGGGGACGGCCAGCGCCTGCCGGGTCGTCGCCCCCTCGCGCACCGAGGCGCGGACGGGCGCGGGGGTGAAGCGGAGCGAATCGAGCCGGGGGGACGAGAAGGTCAGCTGGTAATCCCCCGCGGGCAGGTCGGCGATGGAGAAGCGGCCGAGCGAGTCGGCCACCGCCTGGTGCCCCGCGGCCGAGACGCGCGCCCCGGCCAGCGGGCGCGCGGCGGTGCTGTCCCACACCGTCCCCTCCAGCGTTCCCGGCGCGGCCTGGGCCACCACCTGCGCCGTCCCCGCGGTGGATGCCGACAGCACCTCGCCGCCTTCCTCGCGGATCCCGGCCAGGCGGAAGGTGAGCGAGTTCTGGTCGCGCAGGCTGGGGTCCGAGAAGGGCATGCTCCCCTGCACGCGCGTGGCGGTGACGATCGGCATCCGGATGGTCCACCGCCCCACGATCCAGCGCCCGTCGGGGAGCCGCGTGAACTCCATCTTCCCGCCCGCCGCCTCGCCCTCACGGCGCAGGCCGGGCACCTGGGTGTAGCGGTACTCCATCCGCCGCAGCTCCGCGGTCGCCCGGTCCAGCCAGAGCGTCCCGCGCACGTCGGGCCGGGCGGTGGACACCGGCTCGAAGGAGAGGCCGATCAGCCCGCTGTCCCCCTCCACCAGCGCGAAGCAGTGCCGCTCCTGGAACTCGTCGGAGAGGAGGACGCGCGCGTCGGGCGCGTGGAAGGCGAAGCCCGCCACGTCCTGCTCCACGTAGCCGAAGCGGGTGAGGCGCTCCAGCGGCACCGCCACGAACGGCGTGCCCGTGGGAAGCTCGCCATTGACCGCGGTGTCGCTCAGGATCGTTTCGCCGCGCGCGTCGAGCCTGCGCCAGTAGCGGCGCACGGCGTAGCGATAGTCTTCGCTCGCGCCGGTCTCGCGCGCGCTCCCCAGCACCTTGCGGGCTTCGCCCCACACCACCGCCGTCTGCGGCCCCGAGCCCGGCCGCGGCGTGCAGCGCGAGCGCGACTGCGCCACGATCCCCACCAGCATGATCCGTTCGGGATTGGCCGCCATCCGGCGCTCCACCGTTTCGCCCGCCGCCAGCGCGAACGGCTGCGTGGCCGTGGCCGCGAACCCGATCCGCTCCACGCGCAGCGAGTACGTGCCCGCGGCCCGCGCGTGCAGCACGAAGCGGCCGTCCGCGCCGGTCATCGCCGCCGCGGCCTCGCGCCCGTCCGCACCGCGCAGCACGGCGCGCGCGCCTGGGATCGGCTCGCCCGTCGACGGATCGACGAACGAGCCCCGCACCGTCTGCGCGCCGAGCGCGGGCGCCGCGAGCGCGGCGGCCAGCAGGGCGAGCGGGAAGGCGGATCTCATGACGGTCCCTGGGCGGTGGAACGGCGGCTGGTGTCGCGGCCGCTGTCGGATTGCGACCAGATCAGGATCACGCCGCACGCAGAGGTAGAGTTGCGGTACTCGATCGGAACGTCGGCCGGCCCGCTGTAGACCTCGATGGCCGCCACGCTGGTGAGCGGAAAGTCGTTCAGGCTTCGGCCCGAGCCCGGCGGCAGGCTGTGCCCGGCCACCAGGGCCCCGTCAAGATAAACGTCGAACAGGCAGAGGCCGGCCCTGGAGATCCCGGTGCTTCCCCGGGCGTGGTATGCAGAGATGGGGGT
>DASWMA010000414.1:0-3698 GCA_036399995.1 Longimicrobium sp.
CCCCCTTCTCCCGAACTGCAGGAGAAGGGGGAGAACTGCGTGGGAAGGACAGGCTTCGTCCCCGTCGGCGTACCTTGAGAGTTTCACGCGGAAGGCGGTTCGTCCTCCGTTCCCTCCGCTCTCCCCGTTGCTCCGTGTGACCCATCAGCGGCGCCGGTCCAGCACGGCACCTCCAGGATTCGGCAGATGCCCGCGTGCGAAACGCGGACGGGGCCGCATCCTCACCTGGGATGCGGCCCCGTCCGCGGTGCACGCCGTTGTGAGGCGCTACGGCTTACCGGCCGCCGCTCTTGCTCCCCGAGCTCTTGCTGCCGCCGCTCTTGCTCGACGACCCGCCCGAGCCGTTGCCGCCGCCGCTGCTCTAGCTGGACGAACCACCGCCCGAGCTCTTGCTGCCGCCGCTCTTGCTGGACGACCCGCCGCCCGAGCTCTTGCTGCCGCTGCTCTTGCTGGACGACCCGCCCGAGCTGCTCCCGCCGCTCTTGCTGGACGACCCACCCGAGCTCTTGCTGCCGCTGGACCCGCCGCTCTTGCTGGACGACCCGCCGCTCTTGCTCGACGAACCGCTGCTCTTCGAGCTGCTGCCGCCCGACGACGACGACCCGCCGCTGCTCCTGGAGCTGCTGCTGCTCTTGGAGCCGCCGCTGCTCTTGGACCCGCTGCTCTTCGACCCACCGCTGCTCTTGCTGGACGACCCGCCGCTGCGCGAGCCCTTGGTGGCCGCGTTGGCCGCCGCCGCGCCGAGAGCCGCGCCCGCCGCCGCGCCCGCCGCGGTGGTCAGCGGCGTCTTGCGCCGGCTGGTGCTGCGCTGCTCCTTGAGCCCCCGCCCCGCGCTGAACGCGACCGTGGTGCGCTCGGGGATCTTGATCTCGGCGCCCGTGCGAGGGTTGCGGCCGCTGCGAGCCGTGCGGGTGCGCTTGGTGAACTTCCCGAAGCCAGGGATGGACAGCGACCCCGCGGCGTGCACCGCCTCGGAGATGGCGCCGCCGGCGGTGTCGAAAATCGCATCCACCACGCGCGCCGCCGCGGCCCTGGTGAGCTCGGCCTTCTCAGCCACCTTGTCTACGAAGTCCGACTTGTTCATGTGTCCGCTCTCCGGATCGGCGGGTTCTAGGCAGCGCGGCCCGTCCGCGCCGCCGGCCGCTCACGCAACATCGATACCGCGCGATCCAAGAAGCTACAAGGGATCGGCTCGCAATGGACGCCCGCCTACCCCCGGTTGAACCCGGCGCGGAAGCCGTCCACCATCTTCTTCGCCTTCTCGGCGGCGTCGCCGAACGCCTCCTTAGCCGTGTCGCCGTAAGACTTTGCGGCCTCCTGCACGTCGTCGCGGTACGGGCCCTCGGGCTCGCCGCGGCGGCGGTATTCACCCGCCATGATCCGCTCGTACGCGCCGCTCTCGAACCAGTTGCGCATCTCGGCCACGCGGATCACCGGGAAGGGGTGTGTCAACCGGAGCAGGTTCATCACCTTGAGCACCTGGTCCGTCAGCTCGTTGCTGGCGCGGTACTCCTCGGCCTGGTCGATGAACGCCGCGAGGTTGGTTTCGTCGAAGGTGCCGCCGGCGAACTTCAGCATGGTGCGCAGCCCCGGCTCGGGCGCCTGCACCGCCAGCAGCCCGGCGCGGTCGCAGCTCAGCTCGGCCTTGCGGCTCCACTCCAGCAGCGCCATCAACACCGGCCACGCCGCCAGCCCCACCACCCCGCCGCCCACGGTGTTCAGCAGCCACAGGAGCAGCTGGAGCATGGTGTTGTACAGCGTGTGGCCGCTCATCACGTGGCCCATCTCGTGGCCCAGGACGAAGCGCACCTCGTCCTCGGTGAAGTCGCGCAGCAGCTCCGAGTTCACGATCACGAAGGGCTTGTCCATCCCCCACGCGGCGGCGTTGTACTGCGGGTTCTGCGTCACGTACAGCGGGTAGCGGTCCGGGGCGTCCAGCGTGCGGTGCACCTCTTCCCAGATCTGGTGCAGCTTCGGGTGCTGGGTGGGGCTCACCTTCACCGCGCTGGCCAGGAACGCCAGCCGAAGGCCCCGGTCGCTCACCGCGCCGAACAGCTTGCGCACCACCTCGTCGAACACGGGGATCTTGCGGAGCGCGTTCAGCGCGGCGCGGTCGGCGGGGTGCTCCCAGCTGCGGGGGTCGATGTCGGTAAGGATGCGCGTGGCGCGTGCCTGCTCGGGCATGGTGGCCTCGGGTTGATCTGGAGAGGATCGGGACGACGGTCGGGAGCCGGGCGGCCCGGGAGCGGCGCGGCGCGGAAGCGACTGGCGGGTGGTACGCGGCGGCCGGCGGTGGGGTTTCAAGGAAACATTCGCCTGCCGGGAGGTGTAACCCGGCATACACAAACGTCTTCCGCCGCCCTACCGCGCCCGTGCCGGAGCGCGTAGATTGCGCGGCATACCCCGGCCGGCCGGTGCCCGCGCGGCGCCGCGCATCGCAGCACCACCTTCCCTAGCATCTTGGAGACTCAGCCATGCGCCGTCAACGGACCCGCACGCTCCTGCTCGCCCTTGCCGCGCTTGCGCTCCCGCTGGGCGCCACCGCGGGCGCGCAGGAGTCCACCATGCGTGGCACCTACACCCTGGACCGCAGCCGCAGCGACGACGTGAACCGCGCCATCGAGACCGCCGTGTCGCGGATGAGCTTCGTCACGCGCCCGATCGCGCGCGGCCGCCTGCGCCGCACCAACCAGCCCTACCAGCGCCTGGAGATCAACTACACCCAGGCCCAGGTGAGCGTGAAGACCGACAACCGCCGCCCGATGGAGACCCCGGCCAACGGCCAGCCGGTCAAGTGGACGCGTGAAGACGGCGAGGTGTTCGACCTGAGCACCGAGTGGCAGAACGGCCGCCTGGTGCAGACCTTCCGCGCCGAAGACGGATCGCGCACCAACTCGTTCACCGTGTCGCCCGACGGCCGCACGCTCACGCTGCACGTGACCATCCGGTCGCCGCGCCTTTCATCTCCGCTCGAGTACGACCTGGTCTACAACCGCGCCTCCTGACGCGACGGTAGACCAAACATCGCAGTGACAGGAGGCGCCGGCTCGATCATCGAGCCGGCGCCTCTTTCTTCATCCTTCCCCATACGTTGTACCGGATCCGCAGAATCCGTTGCTGCCCCATCATCGTTGTTGGGTCACACGGAGCAACAGAGGAAACGGAGAACTTCATCGCAGTTCCTCCGTTCCCTCCGTTGCTCCGTGTGACATTCAGCAGTTCCTGACCAGCAAGCGAACTTCCGGAGTCGGCATCCCGCCTCGCCGTCTATCGCGGCGGATGCGGCGGCTCTCCCACGGTGCCCATCGTGGCCGGCAGCAGCGACTGCACCACGCCGGGACGCGTTTCCCACGCGTCGTACACCTCGGCATAGCGCAGGCCGTGCGGCTCGGCCGCGGCGCGCAGGCGGCGGTCGACCCACTCCGCGTTGCCGAAGCCGATCCGCTCGTAGTAGAAGCGCGCCAGCTCGTGGATCCGGTCCACGTACGGCTCCACGTCCACGACGACGGCGGGAAGCTGCGAGAACGCGCCGCGGAAGGTAAACACCGGCGCGTCGGCGCGGTGCGGCGGCACCGGGTGCACCACCTTGGCCAGCCGCGCCAGCGTCACCGCGTCGCGGAAGATCTGGCCGCACGCCTGGTGGTCGGGGTGGCGCATCCCGCGGCCCCAGGCGTCGCCCCAGGTCAGCACGCCGTCGG
>DASWMA010000415.1:0-3160 GCA_036399995.1 Longimicrobium sp.
TTCAAGGAGGCGCAGAACGCGCTGACCCCGGTGCAGCTCGCCAGCACCCTCCCGATCTTCGTGATCACGCTGCCGGGGATCGAGTTCAACGCCGCGCTGGCCGCCGTCCCGGTGGTGGGGATCGCGATGATGTTCCGCGAGCTGATGACGGGCTCGGCGGGGCTGGTCCCCTCGCTGGTCGCGTTCGGGACCACGGTGCTGTACGCGGGGCTGGCGCTGCACTTCGCGGCGCGGGCGTTCGGGCGCGAGGACGTGCTGTTCGGCGGGGGTGCGGCCACGGCGCCGCGCGGCGGGGTGCGCGAGCGGCTGGCGGCGTGGCGCGCGGGCGAGCGGCGGGTGCCGCTGCCGCCCGAGGCGCTGGCGTTCATGGCGCTGATCGCGCTCCTGTACTTCCACGCCGGCACGGCGCTGCAGGCGCGCCTGGGCGAGCGCGGGCTGCTGCTCAGCCAGTGGGGGCTGCTCTTCGTGCCGTCGATCGCCCTGGTGCTGCTGGGGCCGTTCGACGCAAGGCGCACGCTGGCGCTGCGGCGGCCCACCGCGCGCGGGGTGGCGGGGGCGCTGCTGCTGGCGCTGGGGGGGATGCCGATCGGCTGGGCGATCGGGTGGGTGCAGCTGCAGTGGTGGGACGTGCCGCGCGAGTTCTTCGGCGCGCTGGAGCAGCTGGTGACGGCCACCAGCCTGCCGCGCTTCCTGTGGCTGCTGCTGCTGGTGGCGGTGACGCCCGCGGTGTGCGAAGAGGTGGTGTTCCGCGGCGTGCTCTTCCACTCGCTGTCGCGCGAGCAGCGCATGTGGCGCACGGTGGGGATGACGGCGCTGATCTTCGGCGCCTTCCACCTGTCGGGCGAGACGGCGATCCGCTTTCTCCCCACGGCGTGGCTGGGGGTGCTGATGGGGATCGCCGTCTGGCGCACGCGCTCGCTGTTCGCCAGCATGCTGATGCACTTCGTGAACAACGGGCTGGCGGTGGTGGTCGTGTCGAGCCCCGGGCTGCGGAAGACGGTGATGAGCGGCACCGGCGAGCCCAACTGGCTGCTGGTGGCCCTGGCGCCCCTTGCGCTGGCCGCGGGGCTGTGGCTTCTTCCCCGGCGCACCCGACTGGCGGACGACGAGGTGGCGGCGGCGGCCGAGGAGTGAGGCGAGGACCTCGTGGGCGCAGAGGTCGAGGCCGGATGCGTCCGAGGGGCTGGATGGGTCGAATGGTCGCAGGGGCGAATGAATTCGCTGCAACGACTACACGAAGTCCGCCTTCGCGGACTACCGACGCCACCGTGGCCGATGCGCCGGCGCGCGGCACCGGCCCCGTGGGCCCCCCGCCCCGCACGCAGCTTCGCGCGTGGCTGCCCCTCCCCCAAAACAGCCGAAACAGCCTGGGGGAGGGGCGGTCGAGGCAGCCTGCGGGCGATGTCTCAGGGATGTTTCGGCGTGGCCGGATGGCTGCCGTCCGCACCTGCGTGAGGGATGCGCGCCCGGAGGGCCGGGACACCGCCGCGCCCGACGGACGTCGACGGGTCGGCTGGATGATGGGCGCGGCGGTGGCCCGGCGCGGTTGGCAACGGCGGTATCGTTGCCTACCGCGCGCGCAGCCCGGTTCGGCGCCCCAGCGCCGAACACGCCCAGGGAAAGCAGTTCGAAGTCGGAGAGTGCAAGAGCAGCTGAGCCCCGCGTCGATACCACCCGAGCGAAACCGGTGACCCCATGAACCAGATGGTAGCCTGCGTGGTGCTGATCCGCGCCGTGCCCGGCGACGTGCCCGCCCTGGCGCGCCGCATCGCCGGGATCGACGGCGTGGCCGAGGTCTACTCGGTGTCGGGCGACTACGACCTGATCGCCATCGTGCGCGTGAAGGAGTACGCCCGCATCGCCGAGATCGTGACCGAGGAGATCGCCCAGATCCAGGGGATCGAGCGCACCAACACCCTCACGGCCTTCCGCGTCTATTCCAGGCAGGACCTCGGCGCGGCGTGGGACATGTTCGACTGAACGGCAGGGGAAACGCGACGGACGAGCGGCTGCACCAGCTCTTCGGCGCGTACTTCCACCAGGACTGGCCGCTGGAGGGGGATGACTGGCCCGCCATCGTCGCCCTCTACCTCCGCGACGTGGGCGGCGAAGAGGGGCGCACGGCCGCGGCCGCCCTCGACGCGCTCCTCGGCTCGGTGGCCGACGGCGGCGAGCTGGCGCGGATCGTCTACGACGAGCTGGGGTGCGAGTACGATCCGCGGCCGGAGCTGGGCGGGCCCACGCTCCGCGAGTGGCTGGGGCAGGTGACGGAGGCGCTGAGGCGCGGCTGATGGCTCGGTGAACCAGAAAAGGAACGTGGGGGACGAAGCGCACGGCTTCGTCCCCCACGCTGCGTCACGGCATCACGGCCCGCAGAGCGGCGCGCTGGTGCTGGTGTTGATGTGCTTGGTCACCGTCTTCTGCACACCGTTGGCATCGGTCACCGTCAGGTAGATGTCGGCGGAGGCGCTGATCACGTCGGCGGTGAAGGTTGCGCTGGTAGACGTTCCCGAACCGCCGTCGATCTCCCAATAGTAGGTGTAGGGCGCGGTGCCGCCCGAGACCGACTTGTACCAGGTGCAGCTGGTGAAGCGGCGTACCGTGCTGGGCGGCGAGATGGTGACGGTGAGCCCCGGCTTCACGTACACGTTCTTGTTGCCGGTGACGCCGCCGTAGCTGGCCTGCACCGTGGCGCTCCCCACCGCCAGCCCCGTCGCCTGCCCCGAGCCGTTCACGGAGACCAGCGTGCCCGTGGTGGTGCTCCAGGTGGGCGTGGCGGAGGCGATCAGGTTGTTGTTGTGGTCGTAGAAGTAGGCCACGCACTGCGCCGTCTGCCCCACCGAGATGGTGTCGGGGCAGGTGACGGTGCCGCTGGTGACCACCATGCGCGGATGCGTGGGGGTCAGTGGGTCGCGCGCCGCGCTGTCGGGGGTGCACGCGGCGGCCACCGCGGCGGTGGCCAGGAGCAGGGTACGCAGAGCGCTGTTCACGGGGGATTCCTCCGCTTGAGGTGGGTGGGAATGCCGGACGTAATGTCGCGAATTGAACCAAAGCTCGCATCATCCCGCCTATCACGCAAGGGTGATCGCATCTATTCAGTCGTATAATGATTGCTGATCTGGATATAAGTTGTGGCAGCGCAAAACGTTTCGATCGGGCC
>DASWMA010000416.1:0-1776 GCA_036399995.1 Longimicrobium sp.
AGCGGGGCGGGTGTGCGAAGCGTATCCGAATCCCGTCTACGCACCTGTGACATGGTGCCACCCGCGCCCGCCACCCGGCCGATCGATTCGCCGTGGAGAGCTGCCCGTTCCGCGCGCCACCGTCACCACGCGGATCTCTCCCCTTCGCCGTCACCGCACCCGCGCCGGGCCGCGCGGGGTCCTGCTGCCGAACCGTCGAAACCGGGTGCCCGGGCCGGGGCGGGGAGGGTACTGCCCTAACGTGCACCACGACCTCCACCCCTTCCTCACCCACCGGCCGGCCCGGGAGAAATCTCGTCAGGGCGTGGTGCTCGTGGTGCCGCCGCCGGTGGCTCCGCCCGTGTTGGTCCCGCCCGTGGTCCCCGTCGTGCCGCCGGTGGTGCCGCCCGTCGTGCCGGTGGTGCCGCCCGTCATTCCCGCGCTGTCCGTCATCCCGCCCATCGTCCCGCCACCCATGCTGTCCATGGGGGCCATGGTGCCGCCCGTGGTGCCGGTGGTGGTGGTCGCGCCGCCGGTGGCCGCCGGGTCGGTGGTCGCGCCGTGGCCCGTGGTGGTGGTGTCGCCGGCCGCGCCGCTCTCCTCGCCACCGCCGCCGCACGCCGTGGTCGCCAGCACTGCCGCGAGCGCCAGCGCGGCCACTCCATGCATCCTCTTCATCGCCTGTCCCTGTCCCCTGGTGGAATGGTGTTGCGCCGGCCGGGTTCCCGCCGGGCGCCGCGCCTTTGCGCACACGCCGCTCCCGTTCGTGCCGCAGCATTCCGCGATCCGGCGGCGGGTGCTACACCGGATATCCGCGCCCTTGCTCGATTAAACGTTTGTCCAACGATACCGCCGCCGCATCCCATGGAGGCTGGAGAGGCGAAAACAAGCGGCGTACCCGGGTGGGTGCGCCGCGTCCCGTGCCGCCGCCGTCGCGCGTGCGTCAGGGCGTGGTGCCTCCGGCGCTGTTGGTGCCGGGCGCGGGCGGGTTGGGCTGCGAGCTGCCCGCCCCGCCGGTGCTGCCGGGGCCGCCCATGGCGCCGTTGGTGCCCGTGTTCGTGCCGGGGGGCGGCGGGGCCATGGTGGCGCCTCCGGTGCCCGTGTTCGCGGGGCCGGGCGACGCCGCGGAGGTGCCGCTGGGGCCCAGGTCGGCCGTGGACGTGCTGTCCGCCCCCGTCAGCACCGTGCCCGACTGGCCCAGCGTGGCGTCGCCGGGGTTGGCGCTGCTTTCGCCGCTGGGCGTTTCGCCGCCCGACGCCGCGGCTTCGTCGTTCGCGTCGCCGCCGCAGGCCGCGGTGGCGAGCAGGGCCGCCAGCGCCAGCGCCGGCAGTGCGGAGAGTCTCTTGTTCATCGTTTCCGGCCGTGGTTGAGTTGAGGTCGTGCCGTCCGCCCGCGCGCCTTCTGCACGATGCGCTCCCGCGCGAACGCAGGCGGGTGCGTGGCGACGTAAGGCGACACCCGGCCCAGGTGCCGGGTGCCGCCGTCACATCCGTAACCACCCGCGAGGGCTCATCCCAGATCCGGCAAAAGACTTTCACATCACCAGAGGCACGGAGACACGGAAACTGCTCGCTTTTCTCTGTGTCTCTGTGCCTCTGTGTGACATCCAGCGATCTTGGATTCAACGACTGTTCATGCGGATTCGGTCTCAGCGCGCGTCGAGCGCCGGCGGCTGGGGGCCCTTCAGGTGGCGGGCCAGGAACTCGTCCGTCACCTGCGCGATCAGCCGGTAGCTCTGCCAGTCGTAGGCCGAGCCGTGGCGGCCGGGCGGGTACAGGCGGAAGTCCACGTCCTTCC
>DASWMA010000417.1:0-2955 GCA_036399995.1 Longimicrobium sp.
GGCGGAAGCTCCACCGTCTGGCCGGCCGCGTAGGCCGCGTACAGCGTCCACAGCTCGTTCAGCAGCAGCGGGTACGCCCACCCGTCGGTCACGATGTGGTGCACGGTGATGATCAGCGCGCATTCATCTTCCGACACGCGCAGCAGCGTCAGGCGCACCAGCGGGCCGTGCTCCACGTCCATGGGGCGGGCGCCCTCTTCGGCCACCAGCCGCTGGACGTCACGCTGGAAGTCGGCGCCCACGCGGGCGCGCTCGTCGCGCACCTCGGCGCGCACCGGGAAGGGGGGGAGCACCACCTGGCGCAGCTCGCCGTTTACCACGCGGAAGACGGTGCGCAGCCCCTCGTGGCGGCGCACCACCTCGCTGAAGGCGCGCTCCAGCGCGGGCACGTTCGCGTCGGCGCGCACCAGCACGGCCACGGGGATGTTGTAGACGGCCGTGTCGGGCTCGAGCTGGGTGACCAGCCACATCTGCTCCTGCATGAACGACGCGGGGAACTCGGGCCCCTCGCCGGCGCAGCGGGTGATGGTCTGGGCCGACGGCGGCGCGGTGTCGCCCGTGCCAGCCAGCCGCTTCTCCAGGAGCGCGCGCCGCTCGGCCGAAAGCCCTGCGCGGCGTGAGGTGATGCTGCTCATTCTCTTCAGTCCTCGGATATCAGTCTCGGTGAGCACCCGGGCTCGGCGCGCTCTCCGGCTTGTTCAGGCTCGACGCACTCCGGCTTGGTCGGGCACGCCGCACTCTCGGGCTTGTTCAGGCTCGGACGCGCCACGCGGTCGTCGGATCCCGTGAGCGCTCGGGCATCGCGCCCTCTCCGGCTCGCTGGGGCTCGCCACCTCTCCCGTACCGGGAGAGGTTGGATGCCGCGGCCCCTGCGCGTTCCCCAATCGGCATTGCCACGCCGTCATCGCACAACCGCTGGAGGGCAGGTGATGCCGTGAGCGCTCAGGCATCGCGCCCTCTCCGGCTCGCTGGGGCTCGCCACCTCTCCCGTACCGGGAGAGGTTGAATGCCCAGTCCCCTGCGCGTTCCCGACCGGCACCTCTACGCCGTCATCGCACGACCGCCCCGCAGGACACACGGTGCGGACGCCACCCACCCTCTCCCGGTACGGGAGAGGGTATGCGCCCTCAGGCGCAGGGAGAGGGCGCCCAGCCGCGGACGCGCACTCCAGCCACTCCTGCACCCAGCACCTAGCACCCAGCACCTAGCACCCAGCACCCAGCACCTAGCACCTAGCACTGCCGCACTCCCTACCGTCCCACCAGCTCCGCCACCTCTTCGTCGCTGAGCGATTCCAGCTCGGCGATGATGGCGTCTTCGATCAGCTCGGCCATGCGGGCCACGGTGGGGGCCTCGAAGATGGCGGCCAGGCGCAGGTCGATGCGGAAGAGCACGCGCACGCGAGAGACGATCTGCGTGGCCAGCAGCGAATGGCCGCCCAGGGCGAAGAAGTCGTCGTGGATCCCCACCCGCTCGATCCCCAGCAGCTCCTGCCACATCGCCGCGAGCTTCTCCTCCACCTCGTTCGTCGGCGCGGCGTAGCTCCCGACCTCTTCCGGCCGCGCGTACAGCGTTCCGCCCTCGGCGGGCGCGGGTGGCGGCGGCGCGGCGGCCGCGCGGAGGCGCTCGTCCAGGTCGATGGTCGACACCAGCACCACCGGCTCGCCGGCCAGCGCCAGCACCCGCTCCAGCGCGGCGGGGACTTCGGATTCGCGGACGCCCCGCCCGTCGCCCTCGGGCTCGTGATCGTCGATCCAGCGGTCCCACGCCACGCTGGTCCAGCGCGCGCCGCCGTCGCGCTTGCGCCGCGCGGCATAGGCGTCGGTGAGCGCGTTGGCGGCGGCGTGGCGCACGCGGCCCACCACCCCCACCACCCCGGCAAGGGACGATTCCACCAGGCAGAAGTCCGGCGTCCGCTCCCCCAGCGCGGCGTCGAGCGCGACCAGGCCCCGCTCCACGCCCGCCACGTGCGCGGCCCACTCCGCCGGCTCCGCCTCGGAGACCAGCGCCAGCCCCGCGGCCTCGCCCAGCTCGGGGGAATAGACCACGCCGTCGATCCTCCCGAAGCGCGACTCGGCCTGGGCGAACGCGCGCGCCAGCGACTCCGCGTCCGCAGGGTCGGCGGCGATCGCCAGCACCTCGGCGGCCTCGATCGGCTGGGGCGATGACGGGGCGACGATGGCGATGCGCACGCCCGGCGTGGCGGCGAGCACGGTGGCGAGGCGATGGTTGCGCCCCGCCGCGTCGCCGATCAGCAGGTAGGCGCCGCCCTCGCGCACCGTAGCCGCGGGCGGGGCCTGGTGGACGTGGAAGGCGCGCGTCCAGCGGTTGCCGCCGCGGTACGCGGTCACCACGTCGTCCCGCCCGGCCACGACGTCGGCGGCGAGCAGCGTCGCCAGTGCGGCCGCCCCGCGGCTCCCCGGCTCGGGACGGACCACGTCCACCGCGCGGCAGGCCAGCCCGGGGTACTCGCGCGGGAGCACGGCGCAGGCGCCCAGCAGCGCGCCCGCGCGCGGGTCCAGCGGCTCGCCGCCGATTACGTCGTGCGCGCCGGCGGTGAGCACCACCAGCTTCTCCGCCCCGGCGGCGCCCAGCGCGTCGGCCAGCAGGAGGAGCGCGCCCAGCGCATCGCCGGGGTCGGCGTCCACCGGCCGCGCGTCCACCACCACGTCGGGGCGGAAGCCGTCCACCGCCAGCGAGTCGGCCAGCGCGCGGTGGTCGCCGCGCGCGTGCAGGCGCAGCGTGCGCAGGTGCCCGTCCGCCGCGAAGTGGTCGCCCGCGCGGGCGTGCATCACCTCGTGCCCCGCGCGCCCCAGCGCCCGCGCCAGCTCCTCGCCGAAACCGCCCGCGGACAGGACCAGCACCCGCCCGGCCGCAGCGGACGCGGAGGGCCCGGGCGTGCGCGTCCACGTGGGGACGTAGGTCCACTCCGCCGGGCCGGTCCGCCGGCCGCGC
>DASWMA010000418.1:0-4486 GCA_036399995.1 Longimicrobium sp.
CGCGCCATGGGCTACGAGCTGCCGCGCACCGCAGCGCAGCAGGCCCAGGTGGGCCGCGAGGTCCCGCGCGACCCGCGGCTGCTGCGCCCGGGCGACCTGCTCACCTTCGGCCGCCGCGGCCGGATCACGCACATCGGGGTGTACGTGGGCAACGGGCGCTTCGTGCACGCCAGCAGCGGCGCCGGCCGTATCGTGGAGGCCGACCTCGACCGCCCCGCCGGCCGCCTGGTGCGTGCCTGGTATGGCGTGCGCCGCCTGGTGGTCGACGACGACAGCAGCACCACCGTGGCCGCCCGCACCCTGCCGGCCACCACCGTCCCCCTCCCACGGCGGTAAGCGCCTCGGCGGGATGGACAGCACGACGAAGCCCGCGCTCCGGACCATCCGG
This sequence comes from Longimicrobium sp., assembly GCA_036399995.1. Classification (GTDB taxonomy): domain Bacteria; phylum Gemmatimonadota; class Gemmatimonadetes; order Longimicrobiales; family Longimicrobiaceae; genus Longimicrobium. Next base: position 389 of record DASWMA010000418.1, read on the forward strand.
GGCGCGGGCTTGTCGTTGCGCGGAATGCCACCGGCCGTCGTGGAATCCAGAACCGCTGGGTGTCACACGGAGCAACGGAGGAAACGGAGAACTTCATCGCGGTTCTCCGGTTCCTCCGTTCTTCTCCGCTCCTCCGTGTGACCCGTTGTTGCCGTTGCCGTAGGATCTACCGCGATCTACCGCTCGGGCTGGCGGTAGGCGGCCCAGGCGAACACCGTCACCGCGATGGCCAGCCACAGCCAGGTGGCCGCCAGCCACACCCCCGCGTCGGCCATCGTGGAACCGTAGAGATGGTAACCCCACCCGGGGCTGGAGCCGGTGATCAACGTGCGGAGCCCGTACTTGCCCACCACCAGCACGTTCACCGTGTCGAACAGCGTGCGCGTGCCCTCGGCCATGCGCAGCGTGCCCAGGAACATGTAGGCCACGAACACACCGCCCAGCCAGCGCCACGGGTGCGTGGTGACCAGCGTCAGCGCGCTTCCCAGCAGGTACATCACCGCCGCGGCGGTGAACGGCACCGCCCACTGCCAGGCGTACGAGCCCTCTACTTGGCCGCCGGTGAGCGCCGAGGCCATCCCCATCCACACGAAGTACCCGGCCACCGCCGCCAGCAGCCACACCAGCCCGCTCAGACTGCGCGCAATCGCGTGGAAGGAATGGCTCACCGGCATGGCGCGGTGATAGCCGCGGCGCGCCGGGCCTTCACCCTTCCACACCGCCATCGGCACCAGCAGCGCCAGCAGCGCCGCGGGGATCCCGGCCTCGGGAGTCAGGGGCACCGCCGCGTCGTGCACGCCGTTCACCTGCATGTAGCCGATCCAGAGGCTGGCCAGCGTCACGAAGCCGGCGGCCACCACGCCCTCGCGGCGCAGCGCCAGCCCCACGGAGCGGAACTGCTCGTCGACCACCGCGCTCCAGCGCGGCACCGGGTTCAGTACGGCGGGTTGCATGGGCTCAGTCCTTTCGGCTCAGGAGGGCCACGGCCGCGTCTTCCAGCGTCAGCGGCGCGGCGTCGCGCACGGTGGCTCCACTCTCGGCGAGCAGGCGCGCCACCTCGCGCTCGTCGCCCCACACGCTCCACTGGATCTCGCGGCCAACCCCGCCGCGCTTCACCACGGTCCCGTTCAGTTGCGGCACGCCGTGCCACCCCTCGGGCACGTCGGCACGGTAGCGGCGCAGGTTGCGGTGCAGCACCTCGCGCGGCATCTGCGCGGTCAGGCGGCCGTCGCGCATCACCCCCAGGTGGTCGGCCAGCCGGTCCACCTCGTGCACCAGGTGCGTGCTGATCACCGTGGTGCACCCGGTCTCGGCCACGTGCTGGGCCAGCATTCCCAGCGTCTCGTCGCGCATCACGGGATCCAGCCCGTCGGTGGGCTCGTCCAGCAGCAGCAGCGGGGGCCGGTGCGCCATCGCCAATATCAGGTGCACGCGCCGGGTCACGCCCTTGGAGAGCTTCCCCACCTTGCGCTCGGTCCGCACGTCGAAGGCGCTGGCCAGCCGCATGGCGTACTCCCAGTCCCACCGCGGAAAGTAGGCCGCGTGGTGCTCCAGCAGCCGCCCCACGGTCATGTAGGCGTACCCCCAGTCGCCGCGCTCGGGGACGTAGCCCACCTGCGCGCGCACGGCGGGCCCCTCGGTGCGCGGGTCCATCCCCAGCACGCGGGCGTGGCCGGCGTCGGGCGTGTACAGCCCCAGCAGCAGCTTGAGCGTCGTCGTCTTCCCCGCGCCGTTGGGCCCCACCAGCACGTACACGGCGCCCTCGGGCACCTGCAGGTCCACCCCCAGCAGCGCGAAGTCGCCGCCGAAGCGCTTGGCCAGCCCCTCGGTGGCGGCGGCGAACGGCCCTTCGGCAAGGCGCACGGGGAGCGCGGAGGTCATCGGCTCGGTTCTCCGTTCGGGTTCTGCGGCTCGGCCAGCGCGCGCACGGCGTCGGCCAGCTCGGCCGCGGTCACGCCGTTGCGTCGGGCGTCGCGCAGGGCGTGCTCGGCCACGCGGCGGACGATGGCGGCGCGGTCGCCCGGCGCGGGTGCGGCGTGCGCCACCACGGGGCCGCGCCCCCAACGCATCTGCACCACCCCTTCGGCCTCGAGGGTGCGATAGGCGCTCGCCACCGCCGAAGGGTTTACGCGCAGCTCGGCCGCCAGGATTCGCACCGGCGGCAGGTCGTCGTCGGGGCGCAGCGTGCCCAGCACCATGGCGCGGTGGACCTCGTCCACGATCTGCGTGTCGATCGGGCGCGCGTCGGCGGTGTCGATGGCGAACTGCACTCTTCCCGGCTCCGGTTCGCTGGCGTCGTTCTATGACACCCTCACACAACCACCGCGGTTCCCGATCGTCAAGAGGCGGGCGAGCCTGCGCACGCGATCTGCTGATTAGAAACGGGGGAGATGGGTGGATTCTGCCGGACAACGCGGGGGGGCCCTCTCCCTGGCGCTGCGCGCCTGTCCCTCCCCCAAAACGACCTGGGGGAGGGACGGGGGCTCGCTTCGCTCGCGGCTGCTTCGGGCGCTGGAGCCGGTTCGGACGAGTGCGGCCGGCATCGTCGTTTCGTCCCGCACGGCTGATGGAAGTCACACGGAGCAACGGAGGGAAGGGAGAACTGCACGTGCGGCGCAGTTCTCCGTTCCCTCCGTTGCTCCGTGCAACCCCCTGGTGGGTAGCCGGTCTCGGCGCGCCGGGCCGGCTTCGCGCAAGCTTTCGGCGGACGAGGGCGAGGCGCGTCTCCCGCCATCGGCGGCAGGCTGATAAGTTGGGGCCGCGCCGCGGCATCCATCACCCCCGTCCCGCCGCGGCTGAATCGTGCAACTCCGATCCTGGACCTGAGAATGGCGCTCGATACCTCGAAGTTCATCTACGTGATGAAGGACCTCCGCAAGATCGTCCCGCCGCAGCGGGAGATCCTGAAGGGGATCTGGCTCTCCTTCTACCCCGGCGCCAAGATCGGCGTGGTGGGGCCCAACGGCAGCGGCAAGTCGTCGCTCCTGCGCATCATGGCCGGGGTGGACAAGGACTGGAACGGCGAGGCGTGGGCCGCCGACGGCGTGCGCGTGGGCTACCTGTCGCAGGAGCCGCAGCTCGACGAGTCGCTGGACGTGCGCGGCAACGTGGAGGAGGGGGTGAGGCACTCGCGCGACGTGCTGCGCCGCTACGACGAGGTGAACAACTCCTTCGCCGACCCCGACGCCGACATGGACGCGCTGATCGACGAGCAGGCGCGGCTGCAGGACCAGATCGACGCCGGCAACCTGTGGGAGCTCGACCGCAAGATCGAGGTGGCGATGGACGCGTTGCGCCTGCCGCCGGGCGACGCGCGGGTGGAGAGCCTGTCGGGCGGCGAGAAGCGCCGCGTGGCGCTGTGCCGCGTGCTGCTGGAAGAGCCCGACATGCTCCTGCTGGACGAGCCCACCAACCACCTCGACGCCGAGAGCGTGGCCTGGCTGGAGCAGCACCTGAAGGAGTTCCAGGGCACCATCGTGGCCATCACCCACGACCGCTACTTCCTCGACAACGTGGCCGAGTGGATTCTGGAGCTCGACCGCGGCGAGGGGCACCCCTTCAAGGGGAACTACACCAGCTGGCTCGAGCAGAAGCAGGAGCGGATGCGGGTGGAGGAGCGCACCGAGAGCGCCCGCCAGCGCACCCTGTCGCGCGAGCTGGAGTGGGTGCGCATGGCCCCGCGCGCCCGGCACGCCAAGGCGCAGGCCCGCGTGAACGCCTACGAGCAGCTGCTGAACGAGGACCCGCGCGAGAAGCTGAGCCGCGCCGAGATCGTGATCCCCAACGGCCCGCGGCTGGGCGACGAGGTGGTGACGGCCGAGAAGCTCCAGAAGGCGTTCGGCGACAAGCTGCTGATCGACAACCTGAACTTCCGCCTCCCGCGCGGCGGGATCGTGGGGGTGATCGGGCCCAACGGCGCCGGCAAGACCACGCTCTTCCGCATGATCACCGGCCAGGACACCCCCGACGCCGGCGAGCTGCGCGTGGGGAGCACCGTGCAGCTGGCCTACGTGGACCAGAGTCGCGACACCCTGGAGGGCGAGAAGACGGTCTACCAGGAGATCAGCGGCGGGCAGGACAACATCAAGCTGGGCCGGG
>DASWMA010000419.1:0-7526 GCA_036399995.1 Longimicrobium sp.
CGCGGGATGCGCGCACCCCCCCGGCCGCCCCCTTCGCCCGAGGAACCGCCCCGATGAGCGCACCTTTCCGATCCCGCGCACGAACCGCCGCCGTGCGCGTTCTGCTGGCCGGGCTTCCCGTGCTGGCGGCCGCGTGCAGCGACACCGGCACCGGCAACGACCTTCTCCAGCCCGACGACCTGCCGCTGCCCAAGGGAACGGTGGCCGTGCTGCGCTGCACCGCGCAGGTGGCCAGCGGGTCGGTCTCCTGCGAGCCGGGCACGCCGTCGGGGGCGCAGGCGCAGAAGAACGGGCCCCGCGCCGAGCTGCACATCGTGGGCGGCCAGGGCACCTACGTGCGCCTGGCCTCGGCGGGGAACGCGTACGACGCGGGGACCGAGGTGCTCTCGTTCAACGTGACGGTGCAGAACCTGACCTCGCTCGCTTTCGGCACCGCCGACGGCGCCACCCGCCACGCCAGCGGCGTGCGGGTGTTCTTCGCCGCGCCGCCGGCCATCACCGTGGGCTCGGGCGACCCGGTCACCGTGCTCAACCACACCGGCACCGCCGACTACACCGCCACCGGGCAGGCGTACTTCCAGTACGGCGGCGCCATCGGCGGCGTGGACCAGGCCGAGCTGGGCGCCGACGGCATCCTGGGCACCGGCGAGGTGTCGAGCGCCAAGAGCTGGCAGCTGCACGTGGACAACACCGTCACCACCTTCACCTTCCAGCTGTACGTGGCCGCCGAGACCCCGGCCGGCGCCGTGGCGAGCGCGGCCCCGCAGGTCAACTCGGTGTCGCCGGCCACGCTGGTCCCGGGCTCGGCCGCCACCCTCACCGGCGTCAACTTCAACGCCACCCCGGGGAACAACACGGTGACCATCGGCGGACGCGCGGCCACGGTCACCGGCGGCAACGCCACCAGCCTCACGGTGACGGTGCCCTGCGTGGGCAGCGGCTCGGTGCCGGTGCAGGTCACGCAGGGGGGGATGAAGGGCGCGGCGCTGAACCACCCGCTGCAGGTGACGCAGCGCACGGTGGCGGTGGGCGAGGCGCTGGTGCTGCCCAGCTCGACCGACTCGCAGTGCAACGAGCTCGCCCCCACGGGCGGCGCGGCGCGCTACGTGGTCACGGTGTTCAGCGTGAACCCGTCGCCCAGCTCCAACACGCCGTTCCAGTTCTCGGCCGACGGCGACCTGGCGGCGCCGGCGCAGCTCCAGGCGGAGCCCGCCGTCGAGCGCGCGGTGGCGCCCCGGCTGTCGCTGGAGGAGCAGATGGAAGCGGCCCGCCAGCGCGTGGCCGATGAGAAGCACTACCGGCTGCTGGAGCAGAACCGCGTGGAGAACGAGCGTCTGCGCGCCCACTTCGGCACCCGCACCTCGCCGGCCGAGATCCGCGCGCGCCGCCTGAACCGCAACGTGGTGCAGGGCGACCCGCCGCTCACCCGCACCTTCCGGGTGCCCAACATCAACGGAAGCTTCTGCAACAGCTTCTACGTGGTGAGCGCCACGCGGGTGTACTTCAACGGCAAGATCGCCATCTACGAGGACGACGCCACGCCCGACGCGTTCAAGAGCTCGCTCAACGCCACCATGGCCTCGAACTACCTGAAGATCGGCGACCAGTTCAACGCCGACATGGAGCCGGTCATCCGCAACAACTTCGGCGACGTCCTGCGCCGCGACGCGGTGACCGACAACAACGGGATCGAGATCGCGCTGTTCACGCCGCGCATCAACACCTCGTTCACGGGAGTGGCCGGCTTCGTGGTGAGCTGCGACCAGTACCCCAACGACGACGCGGGCACGCCGGCGGTGGGCGGCCCCTACACCGGCTCGGGCACCAACGGCTCCAGCAACTTCGGCGAGTACTTCTACGCCTACCAGCCGGTCACCGCGGGAAGCGGCTACAGCGGCAACACCGCCGAGAACTGGTACCGCACCGTGCGCTCCACCTTCATCCACGAGACCAAGCACGTGGCGTCGATGGCGGCGCGCGTGGCGAACGGCGCGCCGCTGGAGGCGGGGTGGCTGGAGGAGGGCACCGCGCGCCACTCGGAGGAGCTGTGGATGCGCAACGCGGTGGACAACGTGGCGTGGAAGGCGAACACCGGGTACGGCAGCGCGGCCAACCCGATCAACGTGTACTGCGACGTGCGCGTGCCGCCGAGCTGGCCCGAGTGCAGCGCCAACCCGCGGCGCCCTGCGGCGATCATGTCGCGGCACTTCGGCTCGCTGAACAACCACCTGGTCAGCCAGAACGCCCGCTTCTACTCGCCGTTCGGGCCGTCGCCCGACGACACGGGGTCGAACTACTACGCGATCGCGTGGTCGCTGATCCGCTACGCCATCGACCGCTACGGCGCGTCGGACGCGGCGTTCCTGACGGCGCTCAACAACTCGACCACCACGGGCGTCACCAACCTGAGCGCGCGCGCGAACGTCTCGATCGGCCAGCTCCTGGGCGGGTGGGGGCTCACGCTGTACGCCGACGACTACCCGGGGCTGGGGAGCCCCAACCCCGACATCCAGTTCCCCACCTGGAACCTGCGCAGCATCTACGCGGGGCTGAACGCCGACCTCCCCGCCTCGTACACGACGCCGTTCGCGCTGGTGCCCACGCCGCTGTCGTTCGGCAGCGTGGCGTCGCTGAGCACGCTCACCATGCGCGGGGGCGGCACGCGCTACTACGAGTTCAGCGGCACGCACTCGGCCGCGCAGCTCCTGCGGCTCGAGGCGAACGGCGGGGGCACGCCGTCGACCAACCTGCGCCTCGCCGTGGCGCGCATCCAGTAGCGTGAGGCTCCTGGTGCTCCCCTGCGTGCTCGCCGCCATGACGTGCGCGCGGGGGACGCCGGCGCCCGGGTCCGCGGGTGCCGCCGAGCAGCGGGCGCGGGCGGACACGCTCCGGGGCACCATCGAGGTCGTCGGCTCCGAGCCGGCGACCCTGGCCGCGCTGATGGTGGACGGCGGGAGGCGGGCGGTGACGCTCGAGGGCCCGCGGCCGCTGCTGGACCGCCTGGCCGGGCTGGAGGTGGCGGTGTGGGGCGCGCCCCTGCGCGCGGGCGTGTTCCGGGTTGAGCGGGTGGAGGTGCGCGCCTCCGCCGGGGTTCCGGCCGTGGACGGCGTGCTGGCGCGCCACGGCCGGGGGTGGGTGCTGGTGACCCACGACGGCCGCAGGCTCCCGGTGGCCCATCTTCCCGAGGTGCTCCAGCGGATGGAGGGCGCGCGGGTGTGGCTGGCCGGCCCGCTGGACCGCGACCCCGACTCGTCGGGCGTGATCAGCGACCCCCCATCGTAGCCTCCGCCGACAGATGATGGACGATGAATGGCGAAGGGCTCCTCCGCGACCGCGCGGGGGAGCCCTTCGTCCGTTCGTCCCGACACCGTGCAGGGCGATGCATCCAGAACCGCGGGTCACACGGAGCAACGGAAACTGCAGCGGAGGAAACGGAGAACAGCATGCGCGTCGCCGTTCTCCTCCGTTTCCTCCGTTGCTCCGTGTGACCCCAAAACCCGGCTCGTCTGCGCAGGCCCCTGCGGATCAGCCGGGATCAGCCCTCCGCGCCGGCGCGGGTGCGGTGGTAGTGGCGGCGGGCCTTGGCGCGGTTGCCGCAGTCGCTCATCACGCACCAGCGGCGGCTGCGGTTGCGGCTGGTGTCCAGGTACAGCCACTCGCACCGGTCGCCCTCGCACTCGCCGATCCGCACCAGGTCGCCCGAGGTCAGCAGCTCGGTGGCGGCGCGCACCACGGGCCACAGCACCCGGTCGAGCCCGTCGCCCTCCCACCCCCACGCGTACCCCTCGCCCTCGCGCACCACCCGCAGGTGCGGCAGCGCCCGCGCCAGCTCGCCGTTCAGCACCGCCAGGTCGTCGTCGCCCGCGCAGGCGCCGTGGCAGATCGGCGAGAACACGCGGTACACCGTCTCGCGCAGCGTGATGGCGCGCGCGAACACCGCCGCCGCGTCGTCCGGCGAGTCGTTCGCAGCCGCGAACAGCCCGGTGGCCTCGGCCTGATCGATGGCGCCCGCGCGCAGCCCCCACCACACCAGGTGGTCGTACCCCGCCAGCCACTCGCTCTCGGGATGCTCGCCGTGCACGCCGGCGGTGTTGGCGAAGTCCAGCGCCAGGTGGCCGCCGGCCAGCTCCTTCTCGGCGAACGGGTTCTGCTCTGTCATGGGACGGGTCCTCGGGGGAAGTGTGTCTAACCTCTAATTTGCCTCTTGACAGGTTAGATGTCCAGCCCCATACTCCATCTAACCTTCAAAACGCATTTTGAGGGTTGTGAACATTCGAGCCGGAGAGGACACCGATGCACCCGCTTGCCGACGTCGCCCAGCAGGACCTGCTTCCGCCCACGGCGCCCGCGTCCCGCGGCGCGATGGGCCTTCACCGGGTGTCGCAGCTGGCCGCCCGCGTGCTGCACGCGTGGATGGACGGCTGGACGTGGTACGCGCGCCAGGGCCTTTCGCCCGCGGCGGTGGAGCCGGTGTTCCCGTTCCGGCGGCGGGCGCGGCCCGTGCGGGCTCTGCGGGCGCGCCGCTGGGCCGGGCCCCGCCCGCCCACCCGCTTCGCGCTGCTGTACGGGCGCCCCGCGCGCGCGGGGTGCCCGTGATCGCGCGGCGGGTGCGGGCGTTCGGCGCGCTGCGGCTGGGGGCGTACGCGGCCACGTGGATCATCTGGGGAAGCACCTACCTGGCGATCCGCGTGGCCGTGGCCTCCGTTCCGCCGTTCCTGCTGGCCGGCGTGCGGTCGGTGCTGGCAGGGGCGATCCTGGTGGCCATCGCCGCGCTGCGGCGCGACACCCGGCCGACGCGGCCGCAGGTGGTGGCCGCGGTGCTCACCGGGGCGATGTTCTTCCTGGTGGGGCACGGCGGGCTGTTCTGGGCCGAGCAGCGCGTGGCCAGCGGCCCGGCCGCGCTGATGATCGCCACCGAGCACTTCTGGCTGCTGCTGGCGGGGTGGCTGCTGGGCCAGGTGGTGGCCACCCGCCGCGCGTGGGCGGGCGTGGCGGTGGGGCTGGGCGGCGTGGCGCTGCTCACGCTGGGCGGCTCCGAAAGCGGGATGGACCCGGTGGGCGCGGTGGTGCTGCTGGTGGCGTCGCTGGCGTGGAGCCTGGGCACGCTCTACTTCACGGGTGACCGCAAGCCGCACTCGCAGCCGTACGCCGCGGGGATCCCGCTGCTGGGCGGCGGGGCGCTGTTGCTGATCGCCTCGGCCATCTTCGGCGAGCCGGGGCGCGTCACCCTTTCCGAGGTGCCCACCCAGGCGGTGCTGGCGCTGCTGTACCTGGTGGTGTTCGGCTCGGTGGTGGCCTTCACCGCCTACAGCTGGCTGGTGGAGACCGAGGGGGCCAGCCGGGCGCTCAGCTTCACCTACGTGAACCCGCTGGTGGCCGTGCTGCTGGGCGCGCTGATCCTGGGCGAGCCGCTCACCTGGCGCATCGCCGTGGCCGCCGCGGCCATCGTCGCCGCCGTGGTGCTCATCATCGGCGGCACCGCCAAGCCGGCGGACGCGGCGGACGCGGCTGGCGCGGCGGACGCATCGAAGCAGGTCGAGCCATCCGAGCCGGCGGAGCCGGTCCCCGGGCCGGTCACCGAGCCGATCGCAGAGCCGGTGGCCGGGCCGAGGGAGGAAGGGCGGTTGAAACCGCGGCAACAACCACACGAAGTCCGCCTTCGCGGACTACCGGCCGGCGCTCGCGCCAAGGCTTCGGAGCGCGGCACGAGTTCTCGTCCGCACCCGAAGTAGCCGCGAGCGAAGCGAGCCCCCGTCCCTCCCCCAGGCTGTTTTTGGGGGAGGGACAGGCGCCCCCAGGCGCCAGGGAGGGGGCCGCAGTAGCAGATCTCGCAAACCGCAGTAACAGATTGCAGTGTTCCGGGCAAAATGCACCGGCACATCGCGGTCCGCCGCTGTGCCGTGCCGGAGCCAACCGATTGCGCCGCATCGCCTTCCGCCGCCGTGCCACACCGGGTACGGCGGTTGCCTTTTCATCTGGCCGACTCCACGACAATCCGGGCAGGTCGTGCGTCGGATGAACGCGTGGGTGGTCCGGAGCTTACGGGTGTGGGGACACCTTCCGGCCACCCTCGCGTCATCTGCGCGAATGCCGCAAGCGCTTGCGTGGCAACGACATGCATCGCGCTGTGGGAGAATCCGCGTCGGCCTGTGGGGAACGACAAGGTTGACGCACCCTCCGGTGGGGCTTATCATGGCCCCTCCACTTTACTTACACCGATTGGCCGGGTGTTTTTCTCCGGTCGGCTGTTCCCAATCGAGACATGCCAGGTTCTCGCTGGACGCTCATGCTCGTCCCGCACGACAACGAGCGCGTCCGAACGTTCCAGGTCGCGTGGAAGGACATCCGGGCCATCATCTCGGCCGTGGTGCTGGTGGTGTTCCTGATGGGGACCTTCACCGTCGCCTTCTTCGTCAAGCAGAGCCAGCACGTGCGCAGCGCCTCGCTCCAGCGCGAGAACGCGCTGCTGGCGGCCGAGGTCGACCAGATGCGCAGCGAGATGCAGCAGCTCAACCGCTCCATCGAGACGCTGTCGCAGAAGGACGAGCAGTACCGCGTGATCTCGGGGCTGGGGCCGCTGGGCGACGTCGCGCAGCGGGCCGACGGCACCGGCGCGGGAAGCGTGAGCGAGCAGGCGCTGATGCACCTGAACCCGCAGGTGCGCGGCAAGCTCACCGAGGCCAGCACCAGCCTCGACGCGCTCAGCCGCCGCGCCGCGCAGCTCCGCAGCAGCATGGACCAGGCGCTCACCGCCCTGCAGCGCAACCGCGAGCGCCTGGCCAGCACCCCCACCATCGCCCCCGCCTCGGGGCCCCTCTCGTCGCTCTTCTCCAACGGCCGCTACCACCCCGTGCTCCGCGTGACGCGGCCGCACAAGGGGATCGACATCGCCGCGCGCGTGGGCGAGCCGATCCTGGCGCCGGCCACGGGCCGGGTGCGCTTCTCGGGCGCCAAGGGGAACGGCTACGGCAACATGGTGGAGATCGACCACGGCTACGGCTACGTGACCCGCTTCGCCCACGCCTCGCGGCTGCTGGTGCGCAACGGCCAGAACGTCAAGCGCGGCGACGTGATCGCGCTGGTGGGCGCCACCGGCCTGGTGAGCGGCCCGCACCTGCACTACGAGGTGGAGATCGACGGCCGCCAGGTGGATCCGCTCAACTTCATCGTGGCCGACGCGATCCCCTAGGACCGACAGGGGACAGGGGACAGGGAACAGGGGACAGCAAGCGCGTCTGATCGCGCCCGCTGTCCCTTCTGTTTTTCCGGGATCTACGGCAACGGCTGGGGTTGGGCGTGTTTGGCGCCGGGCGCCAAAGCGGGCTGCGCGCGCCGTAGGCAACGATACCGCCGTTGCCAACGGCGCCGGGCCACCGGCGGCGCCAATCTTCGTCTCGTCCCGGGGTGACGGTGCACGCGCCGCCGCCGTCCCGGCCCTCCGGGCGCGCATCCCTCACGCGCATAAAGTGGTCGTTTACCTCCCCCAGCAGTTTTGGGGGAGGTCGGATTTTCGCGGACAGCAGTAC
>DASWMA010000420.1:0-3372 GCA_036399995.1 Longimicrobium sp.
CCCCGCCGCTCCCATCATCGTTTGGTGCCGCTGCGGCCCGGTTCTCCGGGCGGCGTATGAAATCGAGACGCCGTCCGGCCGCCGGTCACCGTGCCGTCACCGGCCGCCGCGCCCCTGGTCGCGGAAGACGTCGGCGAAGCGCCGGCCCTCGCTGGCGGGGCGGCGGTTGGGCGAGTCGTGCCGCGCGAGGACGCGGTTGGCCACCGTGGCACCCACGTGCTCGTCCATCGGCAGCATCTCGCCGTACAGCTCCAGGCCGCGGTCCACGTCGATCTCGTCGCCCAGCATGTCGAGCATGTCCAGGACGTTCGACACGTGCGTCTCGATGATCGCCTCTTCCGAGCGTGCGGCCGCGATCAGCAGCTTGCGTTTGGCCTCGGCGCTCAGGCGGCGGCGGCGCAGGAAGTCGAACACCATGTGGGGTTCCGGTCGGTTGGTATCAGTTGCGAACTCTGCTGAAATCTGCGGACCCCCGGCGGGCATCGCAACCCCACTCCACTCACGCAGCGCACGAATGCCGCCGCAGCGTGCCCATCCGACGGTACTGCGCACTCGTACTCTGTCCATGGGGTGGATGCGCGGTAGCACCCCGTATATATTTGACCGGGCCGCCGCCCACCCCGGTGCGGCGTTCCCGCCACAGGCCCGCGCCCCCCGCGCGGTGCACCCCATCCCCCGTGGTTCGCAGCAATGGGAACGTCATTCCTCAGCGCAGAAGAGTTCGACGAGCAGGCACACCGGCTGTACGAGTCGGGCGAGTACGACGACGCCCTGGGCGTGCTGCGCGAGGGGCTTCGCCACCACGGCGACTCGGCGCTGCTGCACGTGGGGCTGGGCTACGTCCGCGTGGCGCGCGAGGAGTTCGCCTGGGCGCGGCAGAGCTTCGAGACGGCGCTGGACCTGGACCCCGAGTACGAAGACGCGTGGGTGGGGCTGGGCGAGACGCTGCTCAAGTTCGGCCGGGTGGACGAGGCGCTCAAGTGCTTCGCCACCGTGGACGCCATGGGGCTGGCCGACGACCTGGAGCTGGGGCTCACCATGGGCCGCGCCCTCTACCGAGAGGGGCTGTTCGCCGACGCGCGCACCCGCTTCAACGCCCTGGCCGCGCACCACGCCGACAGCGCCGAGGTGGCCGCCGCCCGCGGCTACACCCTGCACGCGCTGGGCGACGACGTGGGCGCCCGCCGCGAGCTGCGCCGCGCGCTCCGCGTCGACGCGTCGCTGCACGAGGCGCGCATCTACCTGAGCCACCTCCTGCACGACCGCGGCGACGTGGTGGGCGCGCTGCGCGAGCTGGAGAAGGTTCCGCCGCCCGAGCACTGGGACACCCTTTCGCTCTGGCGCTACGTGGAGCTCAAGTGCGCGGTGGACAAGCTGGGCCGCGACGACGAGGTGCTGCAGCCGTGGCGCGAGCGGATCGCCGAGCTCGAGGCCGAGCCCGACCAGATCGACCACCTGCTGGCCGAGGTCGAGGCGCAGTTCGAGAACGCCGAGGAAGACGGCTCGCCGCTGGAGCTGTCGGCGCAGATCGACTTCATCATGCGCATGCTGAACCCGGCCGGCGAGGCGCGCGAGACGGGTGTGAAGTCGCACCGCATCCGCACGGCCGAGGGGACCACCTTCGAGGGCACCTGGGACGAGATCGTGGGCGGGATGCGCGACCACGCCGACCCCACGCTCCCGATCAGCGTGTTCATGCGGCGCGCGGCGCGGCAGATCCGCGAGCGCACCGGGCGCTCGGTGCCCACCGACAGCGCCGAGGCGTTCGTACGCGCAGGCGTGCGGCTGGGGCTCCTGCACATCGAGGACTGAGCCGGGCTTTCACATGCGGCCGATCCGCCGCGGTACATCGAATCAGGCCGTCCGGCCGGCGCCCAGCGGCGCCTGTGCCGGGCGGCCTGTTTCATGCTTGGAAGCGCGCGCATGACGCACGATCCGGAGAACACCCTCAAGCCGCTGCGCGCCGTGGAGGGCGACGCCATCGCCCTGCGCACGGGGCAGGGCGGCGCGGCCGCGGTGGTGCGCATCGCCCGCGCCGCCGAAACGGTGCTGCGCCGCATGCTGCGCGACGACCCCACGGTGCCGGTGGAGCTTCGCCTGCGTGCCCTGTCGCCCGACGACGTGTCGGCGGGCGAGCTGCTGGCCGAGCTGCGCCGCCGCGACCGGCTCCCCATGGAGCTGGCCGCCACCTTCCACGAGCTCTCGGCCGCCGCCAACCGCCTGGCCAGCGAAGGCGGCGACGCAACGCCGCGCGACGTGGAGGTGGCCGTGGCCGCGGCCGACGGGCTGGAGCGGCACATCCTGTCGCCGCCGCACGAGACGCAGCTCGAAGACCCCGTCCTCGCCACCACCGAAGAGACGCTGATCCCGCCGGCACCGGGGCACCCCGAGCCGGTGCACGCCGTCCCCGCGTCGCGCCGCACGCCGCCGTGGCCGCTGGTGGCGGTGGGCGCGGGGGTGCTGGCGCTGATCCTTCTCGCCATCGTGCTGCTGCGCGGCCGCGGGCCCGACCCGCTGCGCGAGGGCGAGGCCGCCTACAGCCGCGGCGACACGGCCACCGCCTTCCGGATGTTCATGGACGCGGCGCGCGAAGATCCGAAGGCGCCGGAGCCGCACTACTACATGGCGCAGATCTATCGCGTGAAGGGCCGCCCGCAGGAGGCCGCGCGCGAGCTGCGCGAAGGGCTCACGCTGGCGCCGAACGACCCGCGGCTGAACACCGAGCTGGGCTACCTGATGCTGGACCAGGGCCGCGCCCCGCAGGCCGCGGAGCGCTTCCGCAGCACCGTCCTGCTCGACTCGATGAACGCGCGCGCCTGGGCCGGGCTGGTGAGCGCGCTGCGCCGCAGCGGCCGCGCCTCCCAGGCCGACCAGGTGCTGGCCCGCGCGCCGGTGGAGGTGCGCTCGCTGATCACCTCCGTCCGCGCCGACACCGGCGTCTACGCCGCGCCGATGACGGTGCCGGGCGCGGTCGCACCGGGAAGCGCGGCACCCGGGGCCACGGCGCCCGACGGCAGCTACCTTCCCGACACCACCGGCACCGTGGCCGTCCCGCCCCCGGCGATGCCGTAGGGCAGAGGCGCCAGACGAGGGAGCGCACCCGGTTCGCGCTCCCTCGCCTCGTGTGCTATCCTGAAGCAGTTCCGCACCTTCGCACCCCGCACCTTCGCACCACGTTTCCATGGATTCCGTCGACCGCCTGTACCGGCGGATCGCCGACGTCCTCCTGCGCGAGCCGGGGACGGCGGTCACCGTGGGTGACATCTACCAGCACCTGGTGCCGTACCGCAGCGTGCGCACCGAGCTGGGCTTCGGCGAGCTGGCCGAATACGAGCACGCGCTGCTGCGCCTGCTGAGCGGCGAGCGCGACTA
>DASWMA010000421.1:0-3150 GCA_036399995.1 Longimicrobium sp.
AACGGCGTTGCCCCCGCCACGGAATCCCGGAATTCGCTCCCGCCGCGCCTCCGTACCCCCGCACCACGGTCCCCCGCACCGCCGCGCCGGTGCTACCCCGCCGGTAGCACCTAGCACGCGGGCAAACATCTACACCCCGCCGGGAATGGAACTTGCGCCCGGGCTGGCGCGGCGGCGGGGCGTGCGCGCCCGCCGCGGGCCGCTTTGCGGTGCGCACCCAAACCAGTCTGGAGGACTTCGACCGTGGCCCTCACCCGGAACACGTCGCGGGCGATG
Source organism: Longimicrobium sp. (assembly GCA_036399995.1). Classification (GTDB taxonomy): domain Bacteria; phylum Gemmatimonadota; class Gemmatimonadetes; order Longimicrobiales; family Longimicrobiaceae; genus Longimicrobium. The sequence goes on from DASWMA010000421.1 coordinate 277, forward strand.
CAGCGTCAAACCGACCTCGCCACCGCGGTGGCGCAGGAGAAGCTGCTCGACACCCATGTACGCCACGTGCTCGCGCTCGTCGAGCTGGTCAGCAGCCAGATCCCGTTCGACGCGGCGCTCGACATCTATTCCCGCATCCTGCGGCTGAACCCCGAGCAGGCGCGCAACGTGGGGAGCCGCGCCTTCGCCGAGCTGGGCCGGCGCGGCCTGGTGACGGGGCCCGGCCCCGGCGACGACGGCGTGACCCTGATGGAAGACGACGCCGCCGACCGCGAAGACGCGCGCGCGGCGCCCACCGAGGGCGGCCGCTTCGAGCAGGTGTTCTCGCGGGTGCGCCGGCGCATCCGCGGCCGCGTGCACGACGACCTGCGCCACCGCATCAACCTGGCGGCCGCCCGCGCCGAGGACGACCTGTTCGAGCAGCACGTGACCAACGCGCTCGACTTCGCCCGCTCGCTGGGCGCCGAGGTGCCGCTGCACGAGGCGGTGGACCTGTACCTGGAGATCCTGGGGGTTCCCGAGGGCGTCTCCGACGTGGTGTTCAACCGCGCCCTGCGGCGCGTGGCCGACGACGAGCTGCCCCCGCTGCGCGAGGGCGCTCCCGTGGCGGCGACCACGGCGGCCTGAGAACGGCCCGCAGCGCCCCGCCCACGTGGCGGGCGCGGCGGGGTGACGTGCGCGCCGGGGCGCTCGTCGCTATCTTGTGCACGAAATGCTGGCGTTCGGCACCGTAACTGCATATTCGTAACGGACTGGCGATACGGAAAGCCGGGGACGCGCACGCGAACGGGCGGGCACCGGTGAGGAGCGGCACGCTCCCGCCGGCCGGCCGAGGAGGGGCATGGGAGGGAGTTGGGGAGGAATCGTGTGGGCGGGGTTCGTCGCGGGCGTGCTCGCGGCGTCCGTGATGTGGGTGTTTCGCACCCTGGGTCTCACCCGGCTGAGTGCCACGGGCCAGCTCGGCTGCCTCGTCTACGATGATCCCCGCCTCCCGATGACGGAAACGCTCGGGCTGGGGATCTTTGTGCTGCTGCATGCCACGCTGCTGGCCGCCCTGTTCGCGGCGCTGCTGCGCGCGGTGGGCGGGCCCGGGTGGGGAACCGGCGTGGCGATCGGCGGGGTGTTCGGCTTCGGGGTCGCGGCCGCGCTCCCCTGGCTGGCGAAGGCCAGCCGGTGCATACGGATGGGCCGCATCCCGCCGCCGGGCCACCTGGGCCTGGAGTGGGGACGCGCCACCCCCGTGGCGCTGGTCGCGGGGTACGCGGTTTACGGTAGCGTGCTCGGAGCTGTACTGGCTGCCCTGTCCACCCGCGCTCCGCAGTAGACGGGGGCGCGCACGAACGGAAGGAGGTGCTCCACCCAGGGGATGTTTGACCGTGTGGGGGATGCCGGGCCCGGCAGGCTCCCCGGAAGCAGGTGTACTGTGTGTGGTCGGGACGTGTGTGTTGCGGGCTCCCCCGCTTTCGAGTGACGACGGGGAACGGGAGCCCATCACCTGGTTCGGAGAGGACTCATGAGACGAACGCTCGCATCCGCCCTTGCGGCCTCGCTGCTGGCGCTGGGGGCGGCGGGGCAAGTGCAGGCCCAGGACATGACGGGTCGCACGGCGCCCTTGTTCGACATCGCTGTCTCGGCGGGCGGTGCCTGGTCGAGCAACTGGTTCCAGGTCGGCGACGAGGGCTTCAAGCCCGGCGTGGCGCCGATCTTCGGCCTGGGCGCCACCTTCTGGCTCAGCCCCACGTTCGGCATTCGCGCCAACGGGCAGTACATGCCGTCGAAGCTCCCGCAGGACGGGGACACCTTCACGGACGACCGTTGGGTGATGAACAACTACTTCTACGGGCTGGACCTGATGTGGCGGCCGATGTTCTGGTCGAACCCGGGGTGGATGGGGTCGATGTACGTCTTCCTCGGTGGCGGTGGGCTGACCACCAACATCGCGGGTGACGGCGGCTGCCTCGTCTACGCCGGCGTGACGGCTGCCGGCGTGTGCCTTCCGGTGACGCCCACGCGCGCCACGGTGGGCCAGGGCGAGGCCGGCCTCGGCTTCGACCTGTTCCCGCTCTTCTCGGGCGTGGGGCTGTTCCTCGAGGGTGGCGTGCACGGCTACGACTCGCCGGCGCACGTGGCGGAGAACGCGCAGAACGCCGACGACGCGTTCTCGTTCACTCCGTATGCGGTGCTCGGGCTGAAGCTGGGCTTCGGGAACATCATCCCGCCGCCGCCGCCGCCGCCGCCCGTGATCCCGCCGCCGCCGCCGCCGCAGCAGATCGTTCCGCCGCCGCCGCCGCCGGTGGAGACGCAGTCGGTGACGGTCTGCACGGTGCAGAACGGCCAGCTGAGCAACGTGACGGCCACGTACAACCCGGCCACCGGCGACACCACCGGTCTCCCGACGGCCGAGCAGAACGCGGCGAGCGCCACGTGGTACATCAACAACGAGCCGATCACCTTCAACGGCCGCCGCTACGTGAAGTACGGGCTGCCGCGGGTGCTGGGCGCCACCGACGTGAACAACGTCGGCAACGTCCAGGGTGTGGCCGCCTTCGCCGAGCCGTCGGCGAATGCCGAGGCCCCCGAGGTGATCTACGTGCCGGTGGGCTCGCGCTGCGAGTTCCAGCCGTACCAGATCGAGCGGAAGGCGGGCGCGGTCCGCGGCTGACGATCGCCGCGGCCTGACGGCCGACTGACGCAGGCCTGACGAAAGGGCGCTCCCGCGAGGGGGCGCCCTTTCGGCTTTGCACGAAAGTGCGGAGTGCGGAGTGCGGAGTGCGGAGTGCGAAGGTGTGATACTAGATCCGCAAGATCCGTTGCTGCACCAGCACCGCTGAAGAGTCACACGGAGGAACGGAGAAGAACGGAGGAATCGGAGGA
>DASWMA010000422.1:0-7533 GCA_036399995.1 Longimicrobium sp.
AACCAGGACATCCCCTTCGAGCAGGTGGTGGAGCTGGTGCAGCCGGTGCGCAGCCTGGCGCACGCCCCGCTCTTCCAGGTGATGGTCACCTGGCAGAACGCGTCGGAAGACCGGCGGGAGCTCCCCGGCCTCCGGGTGGGAGGGGTGGGCCCGGCGGGCCCGGCGTCGCAGCCGGCGGCGAAGTTCGACCTGTCGCTCTCGCTGGGGGAGGCGGGCGGGCGCATCGTGGGCAGTGCCACGTACGCCACGGCGCTCTTCGAGCGCGCGACGGTGGAGCGCTGGCTGGGCTATCTGCGGCGGGTGCTGCACGCGATGGCCGCCGACGATGCGCGGGCGGTGGACCGGCTCGATCTGCTGGACGCGGCCGAGCGGAGCCTGGTGCTGGAGGAGTGGAACCGCACCGGGGCCGAGCTTCCGCGAGCGTGCGTGCACGAGCGCTTCGAGGCGCAGGTGGCGCGCACGCCCGGCTCCGTCGCCGTGGTCTTCGAGGGCCGCTCGCTGACGTACGCGGAGCTGAACGGGCATGCCAACCGCCTGGCGCACCACCTCCGCGGGCGGGGCGTGGGGCCCGACGTGCGGGTGGCGGTCTGCATCGAGCGCAGCCCGGAGCTGATCATCGCCTTCCTCGCCGTGCTCAAGGCGGGGGGCGCGTACGTCCCGCTGGACCCGGGCGACCCCGAGGAGCGGCTGCGCCACATGCTGGACGACGGCGCCCCCGCGGCGCTGCTGGTCCACGCGGGGACCGCCGCGCGCTTTGCCGGCGAGGCCCTCCCGGTGATCGACCTCGATGCCGGCGCGCGGGAGTGGGCGGGCGAGCCCGCGGCGAACCCGGCCCGGGAAGAGGTGGGGCTCAGGCTCGGCCACCTGGCGTACGTCATCTACACCTCCGGCTCCACCGGGCGCCCCAAGGGGGTGATGGTCGAGCACCGCGCGCTGGCCAACGTCATGGGGTGGATGGGCGAGGCGTGGCCGCTCGGCGCGCATGACGTGGTGCTGCAGAAGACGCCGGTGAGCTTCGACGCCTCGGCGCGCGAGCTCTTCCCGCCGCTGCTGGCGGGCGCGCGGATGGTGATCGCGCGCCCGGGCGGGCACCGCGATCCCGCGTACCTGGCCGAGACGATCCGCCGCGAGGGCGTCACCACGCTGCACTTCGTCCCCACCATGCTCGGGTTCCTCCTGGAGGAGCCGGGGATCGAGCGGTGCACCTCCATCGCCCGCGTGGTGTGCGGCGGCGAGGCGCTCCCGGCCGCCCTGGCCCGGCGCGCGGCGGAGCTGCTGCCGCACGCGGAGCTGCACAACGTCTACGGGCCCACCGAGGCGGCCGTGGACGTCACCTGGCTGCGTTGCCCGGCGGACGTGGCGGGCCCGCACCTCTCCATCGGCCGGCCGATGGCCGGCTGCCGCGCCTATTTCCTGGATCGTACCGGCGAGCCGGTGCCCGCCGGCGTGGCCGGTGAGCTGTACCTGGGCGGGGTGCAGGTGGCGCGCGGGTACCTGGGGCGCGCGGCGCTGACGGCGGAGCGCTTCGTCCCCGACCCCTTCGGCGGCGCGCCGGGGGCACGGCTCTACCGGACGGGCGACCTTGGGCGGTGGCGGCCGGACGGGACCATCGAGTTCCGGGGACGCAACGACTTCCAGGTGAAGGTGCGCGGCTTCCGCATCGAACTGGGCGAGATCGAGGCGCGGCTGCGGGAGCACGAGGGCGTCCGCGAGGCGGTGGTCGTCGCGCGCGAGAACGAGGCGGGCGACCGGCGGCTGGTGGCGTACTGGACGGGTGAGGAGAGGGTGGAGGCGGAGGCGCTGCGCCGGCACGCGGGCGAGCGGCTGGCGGAGCACATGGTGCCCGCGGCCTACGTGCGCCTGGAGGCGCTGCCGCTCACGTCCAGCGGGAAGCTGGACCGCAAGGCGCTCCCCGCGCCCGAAGGCGACGCGTTCGCGACGCGCGGCTACGAGGCGCCGGCGAGCGAGACGGAGCAGGCGCTGGCGGAGGTCTGGTCGGAGCTGCTGGGGGTGGAGCAGGTAGGCCGCCGCGACCACTTCTTCGAGCTGGGCGGGCACTCGCTGCTGGCGGTGCGCGTGATCTCGCGCGTGCGGCAGCTGCTGGGCGTGGAGGTGTCGCTCGGGGAGCTGTTCCGCTCCCCCGTGCTGGCGGAGCTCGCGCGCGCCGTCGAGAACGCGGCGCGCACCGAGCTCCCGCCGATCGAGCGCGTGGATCGCGGCGGACGGCTGCCGCTCTCCTTCGCGCAGCAGCGGCTCTGGTTCCTGGAGCGGCTCGGCGACCTGGGGAGCACGTACCACGTCCCCCGGCGGCTGCGGCTGGGAGGCGAGCTGGACCGGGTGGCGCTGGCGCGCGCGCTGGACGCGATCGTGGCGCGCCACGAGGCGCTGCGCACGACGGTCGTGGAGGTGGAAGGCGAGCCGGTGCAGCGGATCGCGGAGGAAAGCCGGTTCCACCTCCTGGAGCACGACCTGGGCGGGCACGCGAACGCCGCGGCGGAGCTGAGCCGGCTGGCGGCCGACGAGGCGGGCGCGCCCTTCGACCTGGAGCACGGCCCGCTGATCCGTGGCCGTCTGGTCCGTCTGTCGGCGGACGACCACGTGCTGCTCCTCACCCTGCACCACATCGTCTCCGACGGCTGGAGCGCGGGGGTGCTGGCGCGGGAGCTGGGCACGCTCTACGACGCCTTCCGTCGTGGCGAGGAGAACCCGCTCCCCCCGCTCCCGATCCAGTACGCCGACTACGCGGCCTGGCAGCGGAAGTGGGTCGCCGACGAGGTGCTGCGGGAGCAGGCGGAGTACTGGAAGACGGCGCTCGCCGGCGCGCCCGGGCTGCTGGAGCTCCCCACCGACCACCCGCGTCCCGCGCGGCAGGACCACGCGGGTGCGTACGTGGGGGTGAATCTGGACGAGGCGCTGACCGCCGGGCTCAGGTCGCTGAGCCAGCGGCACGGCACCACGCTCTTCATGACGCTGCTGGCGGGGTGGGCGGCGGTGCTGAGCCGGCTTTCGGGGCAGGCAGACGTGGTCGTCGGCACCCCCACCGCCAACCGCGGCCGCGCGGAGATCGAGGGGCTGATCGGCTTCTTCGTGAATACGCTGGCACTGCGCGTGGACCTCTCCGGCTCGCCCACCGTGGCGGAGCTGCTGGAGCAGGTACGGGCGCGCTCGCTGGGTGCGCAGCAGAACCAGGACATCCCGTTCGAGCAGGTGGTGGAGCTGGTGCAGCCCGCGCGCAGCATGGCGCACACCCCGCTCTTCCAGGTGATGCTCTCGTGGCAGAACGCGTCGGAGGACCGGCTGGAGCTCTCCGGCCTCACGCTGGGGGGCGTGGGCCCGGCGCCGTCGCAGGTGGCGGCGAAGTTCGACCTGTCGCTCTCGCTGGGCGAGGCGGACGGGCGCGTCGTGGGAAGCGTGACGTACGCCACGGCGCTGTTCGAGCGCGCGACCGTGGAGCGCTACCTGGGCTACCTGCGGCGGGTGCTGGGGCAGATGGTGGCCGACGATGCGCAGGCCGTGGACCGGCTCGGGCTGCTGGACGAGGCTGAGCGAAGCCAGGCGCTGGAGGAGTGGAATCGCACGGAGGCGGACGTCTCGCGCGACACGTGCGTGCACGCGCTGTTCGAGGCGCAGGTGGCGCGCACGCCCGACGCCCTCGCCGTGGTCTTCGACGGCCACTCGCTGACGTACGCGGAGCTGAACGCGCGGGCGAACCGGCTGGCGCATCACCTCCGGGCGCTGGGGGTGGTGCCCGATGCGCGCGTGGCGGTGTGCGTGGAGCGCGGCCCGGCGATGATCGTGGGGCTGATGGGGGTGCTCAAGGCCGGCGGCGCCTACGTTCCTCTGGACCCGGCGTACCCCGGGGCCCGGCTGCGCCACATGCTGGAAGACAGCGCCCCGGCCGCGCTGCTGACCGAGGCACGGCTGGCCGGGGTGATGGGTGAAATCCTCGGCGGGCTCCCGCTTCCGGTGATCCACCTGGACGATGGGGCGGAGTGGGAAAGCCGTCCGGCCGCCAACCCGGTGGTCGCGGGGCTCACCCCCGATCACCTGATGTACGTCATCTACACCTCGGGCTCCACGGGTCAGCCCAAGGGGGTGATGAACCAGCACCGGTGCGTGGTCAACCGGCTGGCGTGGGGGCGGGAGGCGTGGGGGCCGGAGGCGGGCGAGGCGGTGCTGCAGAACGCGTCGTTCAGCTTCGACGTCGCCGCGCGCGAGATCTTCTGGCCGCTGATGGCGGGCGGCCGGGTGGTGCTGCCGCGGCCGGAGGATGTCCGCGACCCCGGGCGCCTGGTGGAGACCATCCGGCGGGAGGCGGTCCGCACGGCGTGCTTCGTCCCCTCCATGCTGCAGCTCTTCCTGGAGCATCCCGAGGCGGGGAGCTGTTCCGGGCTGGCGCAGGTGGTGTGCAGCGGCGAAGCGCTTCCGGCCGCGGTGGCGCGGCGCTTCCGCGAGCGGCTGCCGGGGGTGGCGCTCCACAACGTGTACGGCCCGTCGGAGGCGGCCACGGCCACGGCCGCGCTGCACTGCGTGGCCGACGACGCGCGCGCCACCATCCCCATCGGCCGCCCGGTCTCCAACACGCGCGTCTACCTCCTGGACGGCGCGGGCGAGCCGGTGCCGCGGGGTGTGGCGGGCGAGCTGTACGTGGGCGGCACCGGGGTGGCGCGCGGCTACTTCGGCCGCCCGGGGCTGACGGCCGAGCGCTTCGTTCCCGATCCGTTCTCGGCCCGCCCGGGGGCGCGGCTGTACCGCACCGGCGACCTGGCCCGCCGGCTCCCGGACGGGGCGATCGAGTTCCTGGGGCGCAACGACTTCCAGGTGAAGGTGCGCGGCTTCCGCGTGGAGCTGGGGGAGATCGAGGCGCGGATCGCCGCGTATCCCGGGGTGCGCGAGGCTGCGGTGGTGGCTCGCCACGACGTCGAGGGCGACACGCGCCTGGTGGCCTACCTGGTGGGCGCGGACCCGGTCGAGGCCGACGCGCTGCGGAGGTCGCTGGCCGAGCGGCTGCCGGAGCACATGGTGCCGGCGGCGTACGTGCGCCTCGAGGCGTTTCCGCTGACCCCCAACGGGAAGCTGGACCGCAGGGCGCTTCCCGCGCCCGACGCCGACGCCTTCGCCGCGTCGCGCCGCCATGAGCCGCCCCTGGGAGACACCGAGGAGGCGCTGGCGGAGATCTGGTCGGAGCTGCTGGGCGTGGAGCGGGTGGGCCGCTGGGACGACTTCTTCGCGCTGGGCGGACACTCGCTCCGCGCGGTGCAGGTGATCTCGCGCGTGCGGCAGACGCTGGGGCTCCAGGCCGCGCTGGGCGACCTGTTCCTGCGCCCCGTGCTGGCGGACTTCGCGCGGGGGATGGACGAGGCGGGGCGCGTCGATCTGCCGCCGATCGAGCCGGTGGAGCGGACGGGCCGGCTCCCGCTCTCCTTCGCCCAGCAGCGGCTCTGGTTCCTGGAGCAGATGGGCGGGATGGGGAGCACGTACCACATCCCCCGGCGGTTGCGCCTGCGGGGCGACCTGGACGCGGACGCGCTGGCCCGCGCGCTGGAGAGGATCGTCGCCCGCCACGAGGCGCTGCGGACCACGTTCCACGCCGGCGGGGGCGAACCGGAGCAGCGGATCGCCCCCGCCGGGGAGAGCGGGTTCCAGCTGGCCGGGCACGACCTGTCCGCCGATCCCGCCGCCGGGCCGGAGCTGCGCCGCCTGATCGACGAGGAGGCGCGCGCCCCCTTCGACCTGGAGCGCGGTCCGCTGATCCGCGGCCGGCTGGTCCGGCTGGCGGCCGACGACCACGTGCTGCTGCTGACGATGCACCACATCGTCTCCGACGGCTGGTCGTCCGGCGTGCTGACGCGGGAGCTGGGCACGCTCTACGACGCCTTCCGTCGTGGACGGGAAGACCCGCTCGCCCCGCTCCCGGTCCAGTACGCCGACTACGCGGCCTGGCAGCGGAAGTGGGTGGATGGCGAGGTGCTGCGGGAGCAGGCGGAGTACTGGAAGGCGGCGCTCGCCGGGGCTCCCGAGCTGCTGGAGCTCCCCACCGACCGCCCGCGTCCGGCGCGGCAGGACCACGCCGGCGCCATCGTGGCGATCGACCTGGGCGACGAGCTTTCCGCGGGGCTCAAGGCGCTCTCGCACCGGCGCGGGACCACGCTGCACATGACGCTGCTGGCCGGGTGGGCGGCGGTGCTGGGCCGGCTGTCGGGGCACGACGACGTGGTGGTCGGGACGCCCTCGGCGAATCGCGGCCGCCGCGAGATCGAGGGGCTGATCGGCTTCTTCGTGAACACGCTGGCGCTGCGTGTCGAGCTCGGCGGCTCGCCGTCCGTCGCCGACCTGCTGGGGCGGGTGAGGGAGCGGGCGCTGGAGGCGCAGCAGCACCAGGACATCCCCTTCGAGCAGGTGGTGGAGCTCGTCCAGCCCGTGCGCAGCATGGCGCACACCCCGCTCTTCCAGGTGATGTTCGCCTGGCAGAACGCGTCGGAGGGCCGGCTGGAGCTCCCCGGGCTCAGGGTGGAGGGCGTGGGCGCGGCGTCGCCGCGGGTGGCGGCGAAGTTCGACCTGTCGCTCTCGCTGGGAGAAGCGGACGGGCGCATCGCCGGGAGCGTGACGTACGCGACGGCGCTGTTCGAGCAGGCGACGGTGGAGCGCTGGGTCGGCTGCCTGCGCCGGGTGCTCCAGGCGATGGCGGCGGACGACACGCGGCCGGCGGATCGGCTCGAGCTGCTCCCGGACCACGAGCGGCGCCTGGTGGTGGAGGAGTGGAATCACACCGAGGCCGATTATCCGCGCGAGCTGTGCATCCACCACCTGTTTGAGGCGCAGGCCGCGCGCACGCCCGGCGCGGTCGCCGTCGTCCACGACGGCGAGGCGCTCACCTACGCGGAGCTGAACGCGCGCGCCAACCGTCTCGCGCACCACCTGATCGGGCGCGGCGTGGGCGTGGGCGCGCGCGTGGCGGTGCTGGTGCCGCGCTCCACCCAGCTGGTGGTGGCGGAGCTGGCCGTCCTGAAGACCGGCGCCGCCTACGTGCCGATCGATCCCTCGTTCCCCGCCGGGCGCATCGCGTTCATGGCGGCCGACAGCGGCGCTCGCGTCGTGCTCGCCCGGTCGGGTGATCCGCTTCCCCCGGAGATCGCCGGCGTGCCGCGGGTGGACGTGGACGTGCTGCCGGAGGGCCCGTCGCACGACCCGCGCATCCCGCTGCAAAGCGAGGCGGCGGCGTACGTGATGTACACCTCCGGCTCCACGGGCGAGCCGAAGGGCGTGCTGGTGCCGCACCGCGCCATCGGGCGCCTGGTCATCAACAACGGCTACGCCGACTTCGGGGCCGACGACCGGGTGGCGTTCGCGGCCAACCCGGCGTTCGACGCGTCCACGATGGAGGTGTGGGCGCCGCTGCTGAACGGCGGGCGCATCGTGGTCATCCCCCAGGACGTGCTGCTCGACGCGCGGCGCTTCGCGGACGCGCTGAACCGGCACGGCGTGGACGTGCTGTGGATGACCGTCGGCCTCTTCAACCAGTACGCGGAGGAG
>DASWMA010000423.1:0-4660 GCA_036399995.1 Longimicrobium sp.
ACACGGCGCCCTCCCGGCCAGGTCCGCCGCGCGGAGCCGCACCTGCCACACGCTGTCGGCCAGCGCGGCGCGCAGGGCGCCGCAGTTCTCGCGCTGCCCGGCCAGCGCCCGGTAGCGAAGCCGCCACGCCGGCTCGGGCCACACGACCGGCGCGGCCACCGGCGGCAGCGAATCGCGCGAGGCGAAGCGCGGATCGCGGATCCGCCCTACCGCGCGCGTGGCGATCACCCGCACCCGCGCGTCGCCGTGCCGCAGCCCCTCGGCGAGCGCCGCGTCGGTGGAGTCACGCCGGTCTTCGGCCACCAGGATCCGGCCGACCAGGGCCGAGTCGGCGCGGGTCTGCGCCAGGACGGGGGCGGGTGCAAGCAGCAGGAGAAGGATCCAGGCCTTGTTCATGGGCTCCAGGAACGTGGACGTCCCCCTCCGAACCATCCGGGCGGTGAGACAGGTGGCGGGCTCCGCTCGCGTCGAGCGGCAGGACGGCATCGGTATACAGTGTCGCGAATCGGCTCCCGCCCCGCCACCACCTCGTGGCCGCGGTTTGTCGGCGCGTTCCCACCCGCGGGTGATCGGTTCGTCCCGCGCGACCTTGGGTGGATGCGGCCCAGGGTGTAACATCCCCCATCCTGCGCGGCCTCCGCGCACGCCCCGCACCCTGCGCCTCCACGCTCATGTCTCCTGATACCGCCGTCATCCTGAAGCGCTTCGAGCAGCCCGACGAGGTGCGGCAGATGATCAAGGGCCGCTTCGAGATCGTCCGCCTCGGCGGGATGACGATCGGGCGCGCCAGCTACGAGCCGGGGTGGCGCTGGTCGGAGCACGTGGGCCCGGGGCTGGGGCAGGCCCGCTGCCACGTGGAGCACGTGGGCCTGGTGGTGAGCGGCACCGCCACCGCCGCGTTCGACGACGGCCGCGTGGTCGAGATGCATGCCGGCGAGCTCTTCTACATCCCGCCCGTGCCGCACGACAGCTGGGTGGTGGGCGACGAGCCCTACGTCTCGCTCCACTTCCTGGGCGCCGAGCACTACTCCGCGGCCGATCACGACGCCACGGCGTAGCCGCTGCCGCGCACGTGGCGGCGTGCACCGGCTGGACGATGGCAGGCGGGAGGGAGCGTACCAGAGAACGGCAGCCGCGGGATCGCTCCCGCGGCTGCCGTTTTACGGTTCTCGTGGCCCAGAGGCATGCGCGGCGAGGAACGAGATGCTGAGTGGCTCGGGAACCCACTCGCCGTGCTCCAGGCGCTCCGCGAGCACGCGAAGCGCGAGCGCCTGGACCCGCGCGACGGCAGTCGCACGCTCGGGCCCGTAGACCATCACCCCGGGGAGCTCTGGTACTTCCGCGATCCAGCGGCCGTCCTCCTCCCGCTCGAGCTCGATCTGGAAGCGCATCGCCAGAGGCCCGGTCTCAAAGGTTCAAGCCGACGTCACCGCACCGCCACGGTGGTATCCAGCGCCACGCTGGGCTGCCACACGCCGTCGCGGTAGGCGTGGAGGACGCGCAGGGTGTAGGTGCCGGCCGGAAGCCGGCGCAGCGTCACCTTGTAGGTGGACGCGCCGACCGCGTCGGGTGGGCAGGGATCATCGGTGGGGCGCGCTTCGACCGCGAGCGTGATGACGGGGCCGATGCGGTCGGCGGCGCCGGCGAGGCGCCAGCACGCCGTGGGGGTGGGCATCACGCCGCGGACCACCACGCGGCCCGGTTCCCCTTCTCCACGCGTCCGCTCGGCGGCGAGGAGCGAGTCGGTGGGGTACACGGGGGTGAACACGCCCAGCATGGGCAGGCGCCGCGGCCGGGTGCTGGCGGTGACGCCCCGCAGCCGGTGCGGCGCCGCGGCGACGCGGAGCTCTACGCGCGCCGTGTCACCCGGCCCCACGGTGACCGTGTCGGAGTGCGCGGCCCGGTACCCGGTCCGCGTCACCTGCACCTGGTACGATCCCCCGCGCATCGTGATCGTGAAACGCCCGTCCGCCGCCGTGAACGTGCGGCGCACGTCGTTGTGGCCGACGCCCCGCGAGGTCACTCGCGCCCGGCCGACCCCGGCCCCGGATGCGGCTTCGACCACCCGCCCCACGATCACCTGCCCCGCCGCGCGCTGGTGGCCCCACGCGCAGAAGACCGCCAGCACCGCGGCGGCCCGCAGCGTCGTCCCAGATCGCTTCATCATCTTCGCAGGCCGATCGGCGGGTGAGTCGCGGCAGGGTTCCGCACCAATGAAGTGGATGCGGCACCAGAACGCCAGCGTTTTTTCCTCGCTGGCATCCCCGCCGTCGACCCGTCCGCTCCGCCGTCGCGACGCGGCACCAGCCGTCCCGCCCCCTCTCGTCTCCGCCGGCGCGAAGCTCTGCTTCGCGCCGAGGACTGCTTCGCCCCGAGGACCGGCCCGGTGCGGTTCTCCGTTTCCTCCGTTGCCCCGTGCGACACCTGCCGTCTGCCGTTCACGCGTCTGCCGCCTCCTCTCGACCGATTACGAACCGCACGGCGCGAACGGCGCGTACGCATTCATCCGCTCGCATTTTGCCCAAATGCTGGCGATGTGCAATCCCTCGATCTCTCACCTCCCGATGCGGAACTGCACGCGGTGACCTGCCAACGTTTTGCGGCGGGCGCTCACAACACACGCCATGGAACGAAGATACAAGTGAACGTCCGGTGTTCGGCGAGCACACGGGGCGCCCGATGACATAGGCCTTGCAACAACAAATAGTATCAGACATATTGTGAAAGGCGGATATGGCAGGGCAGGAACGGTGCGAAACCCACCGAACCAAAACCATCCCCCCTCACAAGACGCTTCCAACCCGCACCACCCGTCTCATCACACCGAGGCCCAAAGATGATCCAGATCACCAACGCCTTCGGCACGCGGGCCGTCCGCGTGATCGGAGCAGGCGCGTACGTGCCCACGCACGCCGTCACCAACGCGCACATCACTGAGGCGATCCCCGGCTGGTCGGCCGACTGGATCAGCGAGAAGACGCAGATCCGCGAGCGGCGCTACCTGTGGGAGCTCGACCCGCAGACGGGGGTGACCGTGGCCCCGCCCGCCACCGACGGCGAGCCCGTGTGCAACACCGACATGTGCGAGGCGGCGCTGCGCAAGGCGATCGAGATGGCGGGGATCGACGGGTCGGAGATCGACGCGGTGTTCGTGGTGACCTGCACCCCCGACCGGGTGAACTTCAGCTATGACGCCATGGAGGTGCACCGCCGCCTGGGGTGCCGCCCCGACGCGTACGCGCTGATGATCGACGACGGCTGCGGCGGCACGCCCTACATCATGGACATGGTCCACAAGATGATCCGCAGCGGCGCCATCAACACCGCGGCCATCATCGGCAGCGCCTTCACCAGCGCGCTGGTGGACCGGGCGGTGTGGACCGGCGACGTGGAGAGCGGCCCCGGGCGCAAGCGCCTGCCGGCGGCCTTCGGCGCCTACGTGTTCGGCGACGGCGCGGGGGCGGTGATCCTGCGCGGCGACGGCCGCCCGGGCGAGGGGATCCTGAGCTCGATGAGCGGCAACGACTACCTGCAGCTGGTGGTGCGCCGCGCCGGCGGGCTGGAGAGCCGGATGGGCGGCGAGATCAACCCCGCCGACGCCGCCTTCGTGGTGGACGGCCACCTGGTGGCCCGTTCGTACCCCACCTACATGAACGCCTGCCTCGACGCGGTGCTCGAAGACCGCCCCGAGCTCCGCGACAAGGTGCAGCGCTACTACTTCCACCAGCCCAACAAGCGGCTGATGGACCACTGGGTGCGCCAGGCCGGCCTTCCCGCCGACCGCGTGGCGTGCAACGTGGACCGCTACGGCAACACCTCGGCGGCGGGGATGCTGATCCTGCTGGCCGAAGACCTGGAGCAGGGCGTGGTGCGGCTCGGCAGCGGCGACCTGGTGCTGATCGCCGCGGTCGGCGCCAACGTGCACTACGGCGCCCAGCTCATCCGCCTCTGAATCGCAGTGACCCTCACACACACCGGCACAGGAGTCCGCAGTCCCATGAAGAACGCTCGTACCCTCGCCACCCTGGCCCTGGCGGTGCTGGCCGCCGCCTGCGCCGACGGCCCCAGCGCCAGCGACCGCGCCGAGCGCGGCACCCGCGACGTGGCGCTCGACGGCCCGCGCGCCGACGTGCAGGCGGGCCCGCAGCTGGGCGGCCTTCCCACCGTGGTGCGCTTCCGCTCGATCGAAGACCCCGAGTTCCCCGCCGACCGCTCGGTGTGCACCGACGCGGGCTTCACCACCAACGTGTTCCTGGGCGCGTCGATCTGGTCCGAGGCGGCCACGGCGTCGTCGGGGCGGATCGTGAACAACAGCGTGCGGCGGATCGGCCGGGCCACGGCGTGCGCGCGCATCACCGACCCCACCTTCCCCCCGGGGCTCCCGCAGCTGTTCTACGTGCGCTTCGACATGCCGGAGGGGACCTTCACCGCCCGCGGCGCCTGCACGCTGGTGAGCAACGACGTGCCCGAGCCCGGCCTGGTGCTGGCCGGCTGCCACCTGCGCGTGGTGGACGCGCCCCCGTTCGCCCGCGGCGGCGTAATCACCAGCCTCAGCGTGTTCAACCCGCGCGGCCTGCCGGGCTACAACACCGGCTCGGAGTGGACGCTGCAGTGGTATCCGTCCTGAACCTCGCGGGTACGGAGGTACGGAGGTGCGGAG
>DASWMA010000424.1:0-6281 GCA_036399995.1 Longimicrobium sp.
ACGCAACTGAAGTGACCCGGCCCGCCTGAACCGGCGGACGAGAAAGGGGCCCCGCGGACCAACGGCCGCGGGGCCCCTCGGCTTTTTCATGCGTCCGCGGCCGTACGACACTGTGGATCGATGGGTGGTGGATGATGAACACGACGTTGAAGGAAGCGGGGAAGGCCCGCGGGAGGCCTTCGGAGAGACCGCCGCCGGTGCGGGCGCGGCCGCCCGGGCGCGCGCGGCGCCTGCGCCTGCAGCTGCACGAGGTGCGCACGCTGCTGAAGCTGGCCGGGCCGATCATCGTGAGCCAGCTGGGCGGGGTGGCCATGCACACCACCGACACCATCATGGTGGCGCCGCTGGGGCCCGAGGCGCTGGCGGCGGCCGGGCTGGGCAACGGCGTGCACCTGGCGCTGCTGGTGACCCTGAGCGGCATGCTGATGGGGATGACGCCGATGGTGAGCCAGGCCTGGGGCGCCGGCGACCGCGCCGAGTGCCGCCGCGTGGCGGTGAACGGGCTGTGGCTGGCGCTGGTGCTGGCGGTGCCCATCACCGTGATCTCGCTGACGGGGCGCTCGCTGGCGCTGGCGCTGGGGCAGGCGCCGCGGGTGGCGGAGCTGGCCGGCCAGTTCATGGTGGCGCTGGCGCCCGGCGTGCTGCCGCTGATGCTGTTCATGGCGCTGCGGCAGTACCTGGACGGGATGGGGCGCACGCGCGTGGCCATGACCATCATGTTCGTGGGCGTGGTGGTGAACGCCATCGGCAACCGCGTCCTGATCTTCGGGGTGCCGGGGTGGATCGAGCCGATGGGGGTGGCGGGGTCGGGGCTGGCGACCAGCCTGGTGCGCTGGTCGATCCTGCTGGTGATGGCGGGCTACGTGGCCTTCCACCCCGAGCTGTCGCCGTTCCGGGGCACGCGGCTGCGGCCGGTGCTGGCGCGGATCACGCGGATCGTGGGGATCGGCGCCCCCATCGGCGCGCAGATCGGCGCCGAGGTGGGCACCTTCTCGTTCGCCGCGGTGATGATGGGGTGGCTGGGCCCGGTGCAGCTCGCCGCGCACCAGGTGGTGATCAGCATCGCCTCGGCCACCTTCATGGTGTCGGTGGGCGCCAGCGCGGCGGGGACGATCCGCGTGGGGCACCACCTGGGCGGGGGAAGGATCCGCGGCGTGCACCGCGCGGCGATCGCCACCTACGTCGTGTCGCTGGGGTTCATGTCGCTGTGCGCGCTGGTGTTCCTGCTGCTGCCGCGGCAGCTGGTGCACCTGTACACCGCCGACTCGGGGATCATGGCGTACGCCACGGGGCTGATGCTGATGGCCGCGCTCTTCCAGGTGTTCGACGGCGCGCAGGTCACCGGCCTCTCGGTGCTGCGCGGCGCGGCCGACACACGGGTGCCGATGTGGATCACCCTGGTGGGGTACTGGGCGATCGGGATCCCGGTGGCGTACTGGCTGGGCTTCCACACCGCCCTGCGGCACGTGGGGATCTGGACCGGGCTCACGGTCTCGCTCGCGGTGGTGGCGCTGCTGCTGCTGTGGCGGGTGCGACGGGTGCTGTGGGATCGCCCCCTCGCCCCGGTCGCGGCGATCACCCCCGCCGCGCTGGAGCTGGACTTGGCGCGCGCCGAGCTCGCCTCCGAGAGCGTCGCCCCGGTCGCGGGTGACTGATCCGTTCAGGTTCACGAAATCGGCGAGTCCGCGGAGGCAAACCGCGCGGACTCCGCCGATTTCGTTCGTCGCCACCTCCGCCGACCAGCGGGCATGCCCAGCACGACCGCCGACGGCGAGAGGCTGCAGGCAGGCGCTCGCGCTGAGTGATCGAAATTTTTTTGTAGAGGGTATGCTGCGCGTACGGCACTCTCGGCGTGTTCGATCCACCCGATGACGCGGTTCGATACCGCGTCACAGAGCATCGTGCCGGAGTGAAGATCCCGAAGGACATGTCTCACGCAGAGCAGCAGAGGAAGCAGAGAACAACCAACCTCCTCTGCGTTCTCTGCTGCTCTGCGTGAGATTCTTCAGTCCTGGAACCGGAACGATGTCCGGCAACGTCGTGAGGGCGTCCCTTCCGCGAGGTGGCCGCGTTCCGCGCGCGCCGGCTGGTTCGCGTGTACGGCGGGCGCTGTAAACTGCGTCATCGGGGGGATGTGGAGCATTCCTCGCCGCCGGGGCGTTTGCCCAGATGCCGCTGATTCCGGGTATGCTCGATCCCCCCTGATGACGCAGTTCGCCGTTGACGATCTTTCCGCGCGAGCGATCGTGTTCGGCGCACATCCGCTGGCTTCGCGTGCACGCGAGCACCGTCAACTGCGTCATCGGGGGATGCGGAGCATTCCTCTCCGCCGGGCGTTTGCCCAGATGCCGCCGATTCCGGGTGTGCTCGATCCCCCCTGATGACGCAGTTCGCCGTTGACGATCTTTCCGCGCGAGCGGCCGTGTTCGGTGCGCATCCGCTGGCTTCGCGTGCACGCGAGCACCCGTAAACTGCGTCATCGGGGGATGCGGAGCACTCGTGGACGGCGTGGCAGGGACGAGGTGTCCAATTTCGAAAATTTCGATACTCAGCGCATTCCGGTCCTGCAGCCACGCTCCGTCGACGCAGGCGGAAACGCGGAGGGTCGATCCTCCGTATCGGATTGTGGAACCCGTGCTTCGGCGCGGGGGCGGGGGATGGCTTGCCGGCGGGAGGGCGGACGCGCAAAATGTCGCGGGCCGCGACGGATCTCGTCCGCGCTGTTATCTTATCCTCTTCCCGCACATCGCTTTCCGGATTCTGGGCCGGAATCTCTCGCGAACTCGCATCACCCGCAGGCCCTCCATGCAGTCCCCCCATCGCGCCCCCACCACGGGAGCGCTCTCCGCCGCGCCGCCGCCCCGGCGGGCCGCGCGCAAACCGATCGCAAGTCGATTCAAACCAACCTCGAACGCCATGCATCAGAGGGGTAGCGGTACAACGCCTCAACCCTCTGCAGGCCCGCTCGATGGCGACGATGCTGGTTGAAAACGAAGCCACACCGGCCGCGCTGGACCAGACGGTCCACAAGGCGCAGCAGGGCGACGTGGCCGCCTTCGAGAAGCTGTACCGCGACAACGTGGACCGCATCTTCGCCCTGTGCCTGCGCATGACCAGCGACGGCACACGCGCGCAGGAGCTCACGCAGGACGTGTTCGTGCGCGCCTGGGAGAAGCTGCCCACGTTCGAGGGGAAGAGCGCGTTCAGCACCTGGCTGCACCGGCTGGCCGTGAACGTGGTGCTGGGCAGCCGGCGGGCGGAGGGGATCCGGATCGGCAAGGTGTTCACCACCGACGACCCGGGCGCGTACGAGACACCCGGGCGCACGCCCGACCCGGGGCAGGGGATGGACCTGGAGCGGGCGATCGCCATGCTCCCGCCGGGCGCACGGACCGTGTTCGTGCTGCACGACGTGGAAGGCTACAAGCACGAAGAGATCGCGGAGCTCCACGGCCTGGCCGTGGGGACCTGCAAGGCGCAGCTTCACCGCGCGCGCCGGCTCCTCCGAGAGGCACTGGAACGATGACGCACGAACAGGCACTGGAACGGCTCGACGACTTCGCCTGCGGCGAGCTGCCCGACATCGACCGGATGCGCGTGCAGCGCCACGTGGAAACGTGTGACGAATGCCGCGCCGAGGTGCAGGAGATCCAGGCGCTGCTGGCAGAGGCCGCCGCGCTCCCGCGGGCCGTCGCCCCGCCGGTGGACCTGTGGGCCGCCATCGCCCCGCGGCTGGAGCCGCGCGCCGCGCCGCTCCACCTGATGGAGCGCACGGTGGAGGCGCCGGCCGCCGAGACGGTGGCGGACGAGACGAAGGTGATCCCGCTGGCGCCCCGGCGCCGCGGGTGGCAGGCGCCCCGGTGGGCGCTGCAGCTGGCGGCCGCGCTGCTGCTGGTGGCGGGCTCGTCGGCCATCACCGCGCGGATCGTGCGCGAGCAGGCGCAGCAGCCGGCCGGGCCGGTGGCGCTCGACCCCGCCACCGCCACCCCGCCGCAGCAGAGCGTGCGGGCGACCGTGTCGGAGCCGGCCACCGAGCGCACGGTGACGAACCCGGGCGTGGTGCCGGCCCGGCAGGGCACTTCCGCGACGACCGCCTTCGCGGCCTTCGACGCGGCCGAGGCCGACTACGAGACGGCGATCGCCGACCTGGAGCGCGTGCTGGCCAGCCGGCAGGGGCGGATGCTCCCCGAGACGGCGCAGGCGCTGGAGCGCAACCTCCGCATCATCGACGCGGCCATCGCCGAATCGAGGGCGGCGCTGGAACGGGACCCCAACAGCCGCGAGCTCATCCAGATGCTCTCGGCCACCTACGACGCGAAGGTCAAGGTTCTCCGCCAAGCGGTGGAGATCTGAGGGCCTGAGGGCATAACGGGAGACACACCGATGCGGGTACAGACGATCGTCGCCGCCGCCGCGCTGCTGGGCGCCAGCGCAACCGCCGCGGCGGCGCAGCAGGTGAACCAGACCGTGGCGACCGGCGCCACCGGCAGCGTGGAAGTCCACGCCGTGTCGGGGCAGGTGCGGGTGACCGGCTGGGGGCGCAACCAGGTGCAGGTCACCGGCACGCTCAGCGGCGCCGGCGAACGGGTGGAGGTGGACGACCAGGACGGCGACGTGGTGGTGCGCGTGACCTACCCCCGCGGCCGCACCTGGCACGGCAGCGGCGGCAACAGCCGCGGCGCCCAGCTCGAGGTGCGCGTCCCCTCGCGCAAGCACGTGGAGGTGCACGTGGTGAGCGCCAGCATCCAGGTGGAAGGGATCGACGGCGCGGTGGAGGCGCAGAGCGTGAGCGGCGGGATCCGCGTGGCCAACAGCCGCGCCCGTTCGATCAGCGCCAACACCCGCAGCGGGACGGTGGAGGTGAACGCCGACGCCGACCGCGTGGAGGCCGCCTCGGTCAGCGGCAACGTGACGGTGTCGGGCACGGTGCGCGACCGGGTCGAGGCCAACAGCGTCAGCGGGATCGTGCGCATCACCGCCGCGGCCGGCACGGTGGAGGCCAACTCGGTGAGCGGCGGGGTCGAGGTCGCGTCGATGCGCGGCCGCGCCGAGGTGCACAGCGTGAGCGGCGACGTGCGGGTGACCGGCCGCAACCTGAGCGGCTCGTTCCAGACCGTGTCGGGCGAGATCACAATCACCGGCGACCTGGCGCGCGGCGCCGACCTGGAGCTCACCACCCACAGCGGCGACGTGGTGCTGCACCTTCCCGGCGGAGCCAGCGCCGAGGTCGACTTCAGCACCTTCAGCGGCGGGATCCACGCCGACTACCCCGGCGCCCGGGTCGAGCGCCAGTCGCGCCGCGAGTCGCGGGTCACCATCGGCGGCGGCGGCGGCACGCGGGTGACCGCGCAGACCTTCTCGGGCGACGTGCGGCTGGTGCGCCGGTAACGGTGAAACCGCGTCCACGAGGGTGACGTAGGGGAGGCCGAGCGCACGCTCGACCTCCCCTTTTCCATTCCGCCGTTCGATCGCGACGATCACCCGGCGTCTCCCGGACGAGATCGCGCTGGCGGAGTGCGTGCCGTTCCACGCGCGGCGCCGGCCGCATCGATCGACAGGCTTTCCGAGTTCTTCCCACCCACTCCCACATCGAGAAGGATGCAGATGCGAAGGCTGATCGCAGGGATGGCCGTGGCGGCCGTGCTGGCGCCGTGGACGGCTCGCGCGCAGGAGCGGTTCGCGCTGGAGGGTGACCGCGTGGCCGTCTACAACCTGGCGGGCGAGGTGAACGTGGAGCCCGGCAGCGGGTCGGCGGTGACCGTTGTGGTCACGCGTGGCGGCGCGGACGCGGGGAGCCTGAGCATCCGCCGCGGCGAGGCCGACGGAAGCCGCACGCTGGCCGTGGTGTATCCCGGCGACCGCGTGGTGTACCCGGAGCTGGCGCGCGGCCACCACACCGAGATCGAGGTGCGCGCCGACGGCACCTTCGGCGGCGGCACGGGGCGGCTGTTCGGCGGCAGCCGGCGCGTGCGCATCAGCGGCGCGGGCGGCGGCACCCGCGCCTGGGCCGACGTGCGCGTGCAGGTGCCGGCGGGGCGCACCGTCTCCGTGCACCTGGCCGCGGGGCGGGTGGAGGTGGCCAACGTCAACGGCGACCTGCGGGTGAGGGGCCACGCCGCGGCGATCCGCGCCACCGGCACGCGCGGCTCGCTGGACCTGGACACCGGCTCCGGCGGCGTGGAGGTGCGCGATGCGCAGGGCGAGCTGCGGGTGGACACCGGCAGCGGCGGCGTGCGCGTGGCCAACGTGAGCGGCGGGCTGCTGCACGTGGACACCGGCAG
>DASWMA010000425.1:0-5648 GCA_036399995.1 Longimicrobium sp.
GCCGCAATCATCTGCCGCCATGCCGACTGACGTGCCGCCGCCGCACCGCCGCGATCCCGACGTCGCAGTCCGCGAAGGCGGACTTCCCGAGGTTTCAGCGGCGGGTTTCAACCCGCCGCACGGACGGACGCGACACGGACGGACACCGACACGGACGGACACCACGGCCGGACAACACGACGCGGACGGACGCGCCGGGTCGGTTCAACCCGCCGCTAGAACCCGCAGGTCCTTCCCCGTCATCGCCTCGGGCTGGGAGACGCCCAGCAGGCCCAGGATCGTGGGCGCCACGTCGCAGAGGGCGCCGTTGCTCAGCCCCGCGGCGGTCCGGCGCCCCTCCGGCTCCACCAGGATGATGCCGACGGGGTTGATCGTGTGCGCGGTGTGGGGGCCGTTGCTCTCCAGGTCCCACATCTGCTCGCAGTTGCCGTGGTCGGCGCTCACGATCAGCGTGGTGCCCGTGTCGGTGCAGGCGGTCAGCACCTCGCCCAGGCCGGCGTCCACCGTCTCCACCGCCTTCGTGGCGGCGTCCAGCGAGCCGGTGTGGCCCACCATGTCGGGGTTGGCGTAGTTGCACACCAGCACGTCGTACTCGCGGCTGCGGATCGCCTCCACCAGCCCGCGCGTGACGTCGGGCGCGCTCATCTCGGGCTGCAGGTCGTACGTCGCCACCCGGGGGCTCGGCACCAGGCGGCGCGCCTCTCCCCCGGGCGCCTCTTCCTTCCCGCCGTTGAAGAAGAAGGTGACGTGCGGGTACTTCTCCGTCTCCGCCGTGCGGAAGCTGCGGAGCCCCCGCGCCTCCAGCACGTCGGCCAGGATGTCGTTCATCGGCTGCGGCGGGAACGCGGCGGGAAGCGGGAACGCCTCGTCGTACTCGGTCATCGTGGCGAGCTCCACCTTGGGCCATGCGCCGCGGTCGAAGCCGCTGAACGCCGGGTCCGCCAGCGCACGCGTCATCTGCCGCGCCCGGTCCGCGCGGAAGTTGAAGAAGATCACCGCGTCGCCCTCGCGGACCCGCCCCACCGGCTCCCCCGCACCGTCCACCACCACGCGCGGCTTCACGAACTCGTCGGTCTCGCCCGCCTGGTACGCGGCCGCCACCGCCTCCACGGGGTCGTGCACGGCCACGCCTTCGCCGTACACCATCGCGCGGTACGCCTGCTCGGTGCGGTCCCAGCGGGTGTCGCGGTCCATCGCCCAGTAGCGCCCCATCAGCGTGGCCACCTGGCACTTCGCATCGCTTCCGCCGGCCCGGCCGAACAGCTCGGTCAGGAACTCGCGCGCGCTGGAGGGGGGCGTGTCGCGCCCGTCGAGGAAGCAGTGGATGCGCACGCTGGGCACCGCCTCGCGCCGCGCCAGGTCGCACAGCGCCAGCAGGTGCTCGTCCGACGCGTGCACCCCGCCCGGGCCGATCAGCCCCATCAGGTGCAGCGTGGCCCCGCGCGCCTTCGCCTTCCGGATCAGGTTCACGAACACGTCGTTGCGGGCGAACTCGCCGCTCTCGATCGCGGTGGCGATGCGCTGCAGGCTCTGCATCACCACGCGCCCGGCGCCCAGGTTCATGTGCCCCACCTCGCTGTTCCCCATCTGCCCCGCGGGGAGGCCCACCGCGGGGCCGTGGGTGGTGAGGGTGCCGCGCGGGTAGTCGCCATCCTCCCACAGGTGGCGCCAGATGGGCGCGTTCGCCTGGGCCACGGCGTTGTCCCACGCGGGCTCGCGCAGCCCCCAGCCGTCCAGGATCACGAAGCATACGCGCGGGCGTTCGCCGCCCGCGCCGTTCTCGGCCTCAGCCATTTCAGGGTCCGCTAATCCGGTTCTGATTGACAGACGTGGAGTTGCGGCCTAGCTTGAGCCCGAACTCCGCAACTCGACACGTCGACATTCTACGAAGCGTCCGGAAGGTTACGCCATCCCGGCCGTTTCCCCGCGTTGACATCGTACGGCACTCCGGCGCCCGCCACCATCGGGCGCTCGAGCCGCGTTCCGCGCGACCCCCCTTCGCGCGCGGCCGTGTGCGGGATGCCGCGGTTGCAGGGCTCACGTTCCACGCGCGAACGCCTCCCCCACGGGCGCTCGCGCCGCCTCCCGGCAGGTCCGGGCGCGCACGCGCCCGGCGCAGTCTGAACCACTCAGCAGCAAGCACAGCAAGGACACGCCATGCCCCTCACCCGACGCGCACTCGCCGGCCCGTTCGCCGCGTGCATCCTGGCCGGAGCCGCCCTCGGCTTCTCCAGCCCGATGCATTCGCTGGCCCCCTTCACCTGGGGAACCCGCGCCGACCCGGAACCGCACCGGCTGTACCGGTGGAAGGGCGACGACGCGTTCCGGCTGGGCGACGTGGCGTTCGGGCGCAGCGGGCAGCTGCGGGTGACGGTGACCGACCCGCACCGGCGGGTGGAGCTTCCCATCGAGTGGACGGGGGCGCGCCCGGCCGACCTGCGCTACCGCTGGGTGCCGGTGAACGGCACGCAGCCGCGCACGCTGCAGGGCGAGGCATGGGTGGCCGCCGGGCTCAACGCGCCGGCCGAGGCGGGGGCGTGGCGGCTGCAGCTGAGCTCGCCCGACGGCTTCACGCAGCGGGTGGAAGAGCTGACGCTGGTGACCCGCGTGCCGCTTTCGGCCAAGCGCGACGGGTGGATCAACGGCTACCACATCGGGCGCTACGTGGCCGAAGACACCCGCTCGGGGGCGTACGCGCCGCCGCCGGGGTTCATCGAGGTCACGCCGTTCAACCAGGACATGCAGGTCAGCACGCACTTCCGCCTGCGCAACTTCCTCACCAAGAACCAGTTCAGCGTCTGGCCCAAGTACCTGGCGCTGGACCTGCGCCTGATCGACAAGCTGGAGCTGGTGCTGCAGGAGCTGAACGCCATGGGCGTGCGCGCCGAGAACATGGCGGTGATGAGCGGCTTCCGCACACCGGCGTACAACATCCAGGGGGTGGGCGAGGGCGGCCGGGCGCTGCTCTCGCGCCACACCTACGGCGACGCCAGCGACGTGTGGGTGGACAGCGACCAGGACGGCTACATCGACGACCTGAACGGCGACGGCCGCCGCGACACCCGCGACGTGCTGGTGATGCTGCGCGCGGTGGAGCGGGTGGAGCGCCGCTACCCGGAGCTGATCGGCGGCGCGGGGGTGTACAACGGCAACGGCGCCCACGGGCCGTTCATCCACATCGACGCGCGCGGCTACCGCTCGCGGTGGGGGCTGGAGTAGGCGTCGGTTTCCTGAAGGAGCTGGAACCACATGGTTTGGGCGTGTTTGGCGCCGGGGCGCCAAAGCGGGCTGCGCGCGCGGTAGGCAACGAGGCCGGCCTCCACACGGGGGCCGGCCTGATCGTCTCCGGTATCCGGAGGGCGATTGAAATCGCTGCAACAACCACACGAAGTCCGCCTTCGCGGACTACCGGCATCCGTGCGGGATCGGCTTACGTTCGCGGAGCGTGCGATGCATCGAACCGCACCTCCGCACCTCCGCACCTCCGCACCTCCGCACCTACAGCACCCGACGCGCGTTGTGGAAGAGCCGGCGCAGCTCCTTCTCGTAGCTCCTGCGGCCCAGCAGGCTGTTGCGCGCAACGCCGCCGTTGCCGAGGGAGGCGTGGATGATGTCGGGGCCGCCGGTGCTCATCACCACGTGGGTCACGCGGCCGGGCTCTTCGGCGAAGAAGCAGAGGTCGCCCGGCTGCAGGTTCTCGAACTCGGGGCCGGGGTCCACCGCCTGGCCGAAGCGCGACTGCTGGTCGCTGTCGCGGGGGATCATGCGGCCGTGCAGCTTCCACACGGCCTGCACGAAGCCCGAGCAGTCCACCCCGCCCATGGTGACGCCGCCCCACAGGTAGGGCGAGCCCAGCCAGCGCCGCGCCGTCTCGGCCGCCGCGGCACCGTCGGCGGGGAAGGCCACGGGGCGGAGCGCGGCGGGGAGCAGCTCGCCGCTGGGACGGCCGGAGCGGCCGTCGGGGAGCTTCACCACCTCGCCGCCCTGGCGCACCACGCGCGCGCCCCAGGGCAGCCGCATCATCACGTCGCCGTCGTGGTCGAGCACCTCGGCGCCCAGCGAGATCCAGGGCTCGCCGTCCACGCCGGTCTCCCAGGTGCGCGCGGCGCTCTCGTCCATCAGCGTCACGTAGCCGGCGTGGATCCAGCCGATGTAGCCGTCGGGGGTGCGGCACTGCAGCCAGCGGCCGCTGCGCCGCAGCACGGCGCCGCGGCTGCCCAGCACCGCCTGCGACACCTGCGTGCTGGCTACGCGCGCGTCGGCCAGCATCGGCGCCACGGCCGAGGTGACCACGCCGTGCACCATCTCGTCGGGCTCGGCCTCGGGAAGGCGCTGCACCTCGTCCTGCACGCCGGCCCAGCCGGTGAGCTGGGCCAGGCGCCCCGAGAGCGCCGCCGCCGCGTCGTGCTCGCTGGTCACGCCCACCAGCGCCACGGTGTCGCCGCGCACCTCCACGTTCACCTCGAACACCGCGGTGCGCGGGTCGGGCGCGTACTCGGCGCGCACCTCTTCCACCAGCGCGGCCACGTGCTCGGCCGCCTGCCTCCGGTTGGTCGTCACCATTCCGCCCCGTCCAGTACGTCGATCACCCGCGCCACCTCGCCCGCCGTGTTGTACAGGTGCGGCGACAGCCGCACCGCCCCCTCGCGCGGCACGCACCCCACGCCGGCGCGGTGCAGCGCGGCATGGGCGCGCGCCGTGTCGCCCACGCGGAACGAGAACACCCCCGACCGCCGGGCCGGGGCCAGCTCCGTCACGACCTCCGCGCCCTCCCGTTCCGCCAGCCATGCGATCAGCGGATCGACCAGGGCGGTGACGTGCGCGTGGATGCGCTCGATCCCCGTCTCCAGCAGCAGCTCCACCGATTCGGCGAAGCCCGCGGCGTCGTGGAACGGCTGCGTGGCCACCTCGAAGCGGCGGGCGCCTTCCACGAACCCCCAGCGGTAGCCGCAGCAGTCGGCATAGTCGGCGCTGGCCTGCATCGCCGTCCACCCCACCACCCGCGGCTCCATCCGCTCTTCCAGCCCCCGGCGCACGTACACGAAGCCGGTGCCGAACGGCCCGCACAGCCACTTGTGCCCGCCGCACGCCAGCACGTCGACCTCCGCCGCGCGCACGTCTACCGGCACGCACCCCAGCGCCTGGATGGCGTCCACCACGAACCAGGTGCCGTGCCGCCGGCACGCCCGGCCGAAGCGGGCAAGGTCCGCCGTCCATCCCGTGGCGAACTGCACCGCCGAGAGCGCGAAGATCCCCACGTCGCCGCGCTCGATCTCGGCCAGCAGCCTGTCCTCGTCCGGGCGGCCGAGCGCGTCGGCGGGGATCACGTCCACCCGCGCGCGGCCCTCGCGCTCCAGCGCCAGCCAGGGGTAGACGTTGGCGGGGAACTCGCGGTCGCTGAGCACCGCGCGGCGGCCGGGCTCGATCGGCAGGCCCCCCGCCGCCAGGTTCAGGCCGTAGCTGGTGTTGGGCGCCAGCGCGATCTCGTCGGCGTCCGCGTTCACCAGCCGGGCGGCGGCGGCGCGGGCGCGCTGCAGCACGGGCTCGAAGTCGGCGCCGCGCATGGCGTGCACGGCGGCGCGGCGGGCGTTCCAGGCCTCCATCGCGCGGCGGGCGCGCACGGGGAGGGCGCCCATCGACGCGGCGTT
>DASWMA010000426.1:0-2879 GCA_036399995.1 Longimicrobium sp.
CGCCGGCCGCGGCGCCGACGCGGTGCTGATCGCCGCCGCCACCTCGTCGAACGACCCCGTGGAGCTGGCCGGCGAGATCGCGCGCGACCGCGCGGTGGTGACCATGGTGGGCGCCACCGGGATGGAGGTGCCGCGCAAGCCGTATTACGAGAAGGAGCTGCAGCTGCGCCTGTCGCGCTCCTACGGGCCCGGGCGCTACGACCCCGAGTACGAGGAGAAGGGGCGCGACTACCCGGTGGGGTACGTGCGCTGGACCGAGCGGCGCAACATGGAGGAGTTCCTGCGCCTGGTGGCGCTGGGGCAGGTGACGCCGTCGAAGCTCACCACGCACCGCTTCCCCATCGACCGCGCCGAGGCGGCGTACGACGTGATCCAGGGGAAGACCGAGGAACCCTTCTCGGGCGTTCTCCTCACCTACCCCGAGCGCCGCGGCGAGCCGGTGCGCCGCATCGACCTGAAGCCCGCCGCGCCGCGCGCCGGGGCGCTGGGGGTCGGCTTCGTGGGCGCGGGGAACTTCGCCCGCGCGATGCTCCTCCCCCGCTTCCAGAAGCTCGCCGGCACCGAGCTGGTGGGCGTCTCCACCGCGTCGGGGATGAACGCGAAGACGGTGGGCGACCGCTTCGGCTTCCGCTACGCCACCACCGACACCCCGGCGCTGCTGGCCGACGCCGGCGTGCACGCCGTGGTCGTGGCCACCCGGCACGGCTCGCACGCGCGGCTGGCGGCCGACGCCCTCCGCGCCGGAAAGGCGGTGTTCGTGGAGAAGCCGCTGGCCATCGACCGCGCGGGGCTCGACGACGTGCTGGCCGCGCAGGCCGAGACCGGCGGGGTGCTGACCGTGGGCTTCAACCGGCGCTTCTCGCCGCTCGCGGCCGAGGTGAAGGGGGCGTTCGCGCCGGGGCTTCCCGTCGCCATCAGCTACCGCATCAACGCCGGCCACATCCCGCGCGAGCACTGGACGCAGGACCCCGAAGACGGCGGCGGCCGCATCGTGGGCGAGGTGTGCCACTTCGTGGACCTCTGCGAGTTCCTGGCCGGCGACGATCCCGTTGAGGTGTTCGCGCACGCGCTGGGCGGCCCCGAGGGCGGGATGCAGGACACGGTGGCGATCACGCTGCGCTTCGCGCGCGGGTCGGTGGCCACCATCGCCTACTTCGCCACCGGCGACAAGTCGTTCCCCAAGGAGCGGGTGGAGGTGTTCGGCGGCGGCGCCGTGGCGGTGCTCGACGACTGGCGCGAGGTGACCGTCTCGCGCGCCGGGAAGCGCAGGCGGGTGAAGAAGCTGTCGCAGGACAAGGGGTTCGACGAGGAGGTGGCGGCGTTCGCGAAGGCCGCGCGGGGGGGCGGGCTCCCGATCCCCCTGGCCACGCTGGCGGCCACGCACCACGCCTGCTTCGCGATCGTGGAGTCGCTGCGCACCGGGGCGGCGGTCGCGGTGGCCGGCGAGTGAGCGGGATGCTCGTGGGCGGGGTGGGGCTCGACGCCCCCGAGCGGGTGGCGGCGTGGCGCGCCGAAGGGGCGCGCTACCCCGAGCGCGCGCCCTTCCATCCCGGCCAGGCGTATCCCGAGTACACGCTGGGCGAGGTGGGGAGCGAGCCCAACGACGTGTACGAGGCGGTGCGCCAGTGCTTCCGCCAGGCGGGGCTCGACGCGGAGCGCTTCGGCACCCCGGAGTGGAACCCGCTGGGCGGGCTGGTGCGCCCGGGCGAGACGGTGCTCCTGAAGCCCAACCTGGTGTACCAGAGCCACCCGCGCGACCCCCAGGGGTGGCGCTACACCATCACGCACGGGAGCGTGGTGCGCGCCGTCTCCGACTACGTCTACAGGGCGCTGGAGGGGCACGGCCGCATCATCATCGCCGACGCGCCGATCACCGAGGCGTCGTTCACGGCAATCGCCACCCAGCTGGGGTTCTACCAGATCCGCGACTTCTACCAGGCGCGCGGCGTGCCCGTGGAGCTGGTGGACCTGCGGCTGGAGGAGTGGGACGCGCGCGACGGCGTGGTGGTGGCGCGCCGCCCGCTGCCGGGCGACCCGCGGGGGACGGTTCCCTTCGACCTGGCCGACGGGAGCGAGCTGGCGGAGCACCGCGGCGGTGGCCGCTACTACGGGGCCGACTACAAGGCCGCCGAGGTGAACTACCACCACACCGGGGGCCGCCACGAGTACCTGATCGCCGGCTCGGCGATCCAGGCCGACGTGGTGTTCAGCCTTCCCAAGCTCAAGACGCACAAGAAGGCGGGCGTCACCGCCACCCTCAAGAACCTGGTGGGGGTGAACGGGAACAAGAACTGGCTTCCGCACCACACCGAGGGCGACCCGCGCCGCGGGGGCGACGAGCACCCCGACCCCGGGATCCTGCACCGGCTGGAGCGGCGGGCGGTGGCGGTGGCGCGCCGGGTGTCGCTGGCGCTGCCGGTGCTGGGGCCCTGGCTGCACCGCAAGGCGCGCGCGGCGGGGAGCCGCGTGTTCGGCGACAGCGAGGAGGTGATCCGCAGCGGCAACTGGTCGGGGAACGACACCGTGTGGCGGATGTGCCTGGACCTGAACAAGCTGATCTTCTACGGCAACCCCGACGGCACGCTGCGGGCGCCCTTCGCGGGGAACCGCAAGCGGCACTTCTCGCTGGTGGACGGGATCGTGGCGGGCGAGGGGCGCGGGCCGATGAACCCCGATCCGGTGGAGGCGGGGGTGGTGATCTTCGGCGTGCACCCGGCCAGCGTGGACGCGGCGTGCGCCTGGCTGATGGGCTTCGACCCCGACGCCATCCCCATCGTGCGGCAGGCGTTCCACACCCGGAAGTACCCGCTGGCCGAGTGGGGGTGGCGCGACGTGGTGCTGGTGAGCAACGTCCCCGAGTGGAACGCGCGCCTCCCCGA
>DASWMA010000427.1:0-3346 GCA_036399995.1 Longimicrobium sp.
AGCTTTCATCACGCGGCCCCGGCTGGCCCCTCCTTCCACGAGCCGAGCGTGGGAAGAGGGGCCCGCGGCGCGTAGGCGGCGCCGCGATCCCCGCTGGGCGATGACAACGAGAACCGACCCATGACCGATACGACCATCGACGCGCGAGACAACGTGGCCGACACCCCGAAGCACAAGGCGGTGAAGTGCGTGGTGTGGGACCTGGACCACACCGTGTGGAACGGGATCCTGCTCGAGGACGAGCGGGTGGAGCTGCGGCCGGGGGTGCTCGACGCGATCCGCGAGCTCGACGAGCGCGGCATCCTGCAGTCGGTGGCCAGCCGCAACGACCACGCGCGGGCCATGGAGCGCCTGGCCGCGCTGGGGATCGCCGACTACTTCCTGCACCCGCAGATCAACTGGGCGGCCAAGGGGCAGAACGTCGAGACCATCGCGAAGAAGCTGAACATCGGTCTCGATACCTTCCTCTTCATCGACGACCAGCCGTTCGAGCGCGAGGAGGTGGCGTTCGCCTGCCCGCAGGTGCGCACCCTCGACGCGGCCCGGCTGGAGGGGCTGCTGGAGCGGCCGGAGCTGAACCCCGAGTTCATCACCGACGACAGCCGCCTGCGCCGGCAGATGTACATGGCCGACATCCGCAGGCAGGAGGCGGAGGAGAGCTTCGAGGGGCCCAGCGAAGAGTTCCTGCGCACGCTGGACATGCGCTTCACCCTGGCCCCCTGCGGCGAGGAAGACCTGCAGCGCGCCGAGGAGCTGACCGTGCGCACCAACCAGCTCAACACCACCGGCTACACCTATGGCTACGACGAGCTGAACGCCTTCCGCACCTCGCCCCGCCACGTGCTGCTGGTGGCCGGGCTCGACGACCGCTACGGCAGCTACGGGAAGATCGGGCTGGCGCTGGTGGAGAAGACGACGCCGGAGTTCTGGACCGTGAAGCTGCTGCTGATGAGCTGCCGGGTGATGAGCCGCGGCGTGGGGACCATCATGATGAGCCACCTCATGAACCTGGCGAAGGAAGGCGGCGCGAAGCTGCGCGCCGAGTTCGTCCCCAACGGCCGCAACCGGATGATGGAGGTCACCTATCGCTTCGGCGGCTTCCGCGAGGTGGAGCGCCACGGCGAGATGATCCTCTTCGAGCACGACCTGGCCGCCATCGCCCCCTTCCCCGAATACGTGGACGTGGCGGTGACGCGGTAGCACCGGGGGGGGGAGCGCGAGCCGAATCGGCGCACGCCGCCGTCACCACGACGATCAGCGTCACTCCACGCCGTGACCGACGTCGGCGTAGCGTGTACCGCCGGTGGCGGAATGCAGGCGCGGCCCTGGTTGGGCCGCGCCTTGTTTCTTCTTTACGGGCGAGATCGCAAACCCGGACGATGTCGTCCTGAGTGCCGCCGCTGCACCGAAGCCGCGTCCGCACCGGCGTTCGGCGGCGGCCGAAGGATCCATCACCGCGGCCACGACACAGCACGCGCAACGAGATGGACCGCAGAGAACGAACCGACGATCGCCTCGACGACGTCGTCCACAGAGACCCCGGGATTCTCGGCGGAACACCTGTGTTCGTCGGCACACGGGTGCCCGTCGAGACGCTGTTCGACTATCTGATCGGCGGTCATGCGATGTCCGGGTTTCTGGACGACTTTCCGAGCGTCACCCGTGAGCACGCGGTGGCGGTGCTTCGGCTCGCGGCGGAGCTGCTGGCGGAACGTGCGCGCGACGGCAGGGAAAAACCTGCCTGACGGACAACTTCGTTGGGCGCGAAGGCCTCTGGCACTGCTCTGGCTGACGGAGTGGGCGTCTCCGTCGCCATCCCGGCGAGAGGGCCCGCCGTCCACCCGCGTCCGAAGCTCCTGATGCGCATCCACTTGCGTTCGCTCTACACCGTTCTCGCCGTGTGTGCCGCGGC
This sequence comes from Longimicrobium sp., assembly GCA_036399995.1. Classification (GTDB taxonomy): domain Bacteria; phylum Gemmatimonadota; class Gemmatimonadetes; order Longimicrobiales; family Longimicrobiaceae; genus Longimicrobium. The sequence continues at coordinate 1,913 of DASWMA010000427.1, forward strand.
GCTCACGGCGGCGCCCGCCCACGCGCAGTACCTGCGCTACGGCTTCCTGGCCGTGGGGATCGGCGGCGCGCCCGACGAGGCGTACCTCGACCCGCAGTTCACGCTTTCGGGCGGGTTCGTGGCGCGCTGGGGGCCGCCGGTGGGGATCAACGTCGGCATCCGCACCATCACCAGCTACGCGCGCTTCAAGCCCGACACCCGCGCCCTCCTCGACTCGCTGAACGCGCCCTCCGGCAGCATCGAGGGGGGCCAGGCCACGGTGCACGACACCGGCATCGACGGCGTGGTGAGCTACGACACGGGGGTGCTGGGCGGCTACGGATGGTACGGCATCCACTATTACAACGAGTCGCGCAGCGACGCCGAGATCACCACCCCCGGCGGCACGCACCGCACCTCCACGCGCAACCGCACCGACCTGGGGCCCAGCTACGGCGCGGGGCTCAACCTGCACGTCTCGCGGCGCGCGTCGGTGTTCGCCGAGTGGTCCGTCGGCGGCGGCTTCGACGACCGGATGATCCGCCAGGAAGGGATCCGCGCCGGCATCATCGGCGTGTTCTGATGCCGGGCTCTACGGCGCGGCGGTTCCTGGCGATGTCGCTGCTCTGCGCCGCGGCCGGCGCGCTCCTGGCCCGCCCGGCCGATGCGCAGCGGATACGCGTGTACAGCGGCCTGGAGGCGTTCCGCGCGGCCGGCGTGCCGCCCGGCGACCGGGCGCTGCTCCGGCGCGACGTCGTCCCCGAGGCGCGGCGGCTGTGGGCGCGGGTGGAGGGCTGCCGCGACGAGTTCCAGGCGATCGACGCGGCGGCCGGCTCGTTCACCCGGCGCGGGGCGTCGCAGCGGGCCGTGCTCTACCGCTTCTGCGCGGCGGGGCACGGCTTCGCGCGCGGCGGCGTGGCGATCGTGCAGGGCGGCCGCGTGGTGGCGCACCTCACGATCGAAGACGGCCAGCCGGACGGCCTCCGCGCGCTGGCGGACGTGGACGGGGACGGCGTGGCGGAGCTGGTGCTGGTGGACAGCGCCACGCACCAGGGCGAAGTCACCCGGCACGTTGCCGTGATCCAGCTGCTGCCCCGCGGCGTTCGCTCGTTCGGCCTGGCCAGCGTCTACCACGGCAACCGCGGCAACGACCTCGCCGCGCGCCGCGCCATCGGGGTCGAAGAAGCGACGGTGCTCTACGTCACCCCCGCCCGCCGCCCGGTGTGGGAGGCGGAGACGTACCAGCACCGCGACGACGAGCGCTCACGCTGGCGCGGTACGCGCCGCCTCCACCCGATCGAGCTCGAGCCCGACCGCACCACCTATCGCCGCGTGCGCTGAGCGCGCGTCGCTCGAATCACTTGCTGCAACATCGGTCACACGGAGAAGCGGAGTAGAACGGAGGGAACGGAGAACTTCCGTCGCGGTTCCTCCGTTCCTCCGTTTCTCCGTGTG
>DASWMA010000428.1:0-9318 GCA_036399995.1 Longimicrobium sp.
GCTGGCGCTCACGGCCGGCGGCGCGCAGGCGCAGGCGCCCGACACCGCCGCCCGCGTGACCTTCGGCGCCTTCATCGACAGCTACTACGCGTGGGACTTCGGGCGGCCCGAGGGGCACCAGCGCGTGCTGGTGACCCAGGCGGCGCGGCACGACGAGTTCGCCGTCAACCTGGCCCACGTGGAAGCGCGCTACCAGTCGCCCCGCGCGCGGGCACGGCTGGCGGTGCAGGCCGGCACCTCGGTGCAGGTGAACTATGCCGGCGAGCCCGACTCGGTCGGCGGCGTGACGAATTTCTTTCCGCACGTGCAGGAGGCGTACGCCGGCGTGGCCGTGACGCCCGCGCTGTGGGTAGACGCGGGGATCTTCCTGTCGCACGTGGGGAGCGAAAGCTGGATCTCGGCCGACAACCCCGTCTACACGCGCTCGCTCCCCAGCGAGCTGGCGCCGTACTACCAGTCGGGCGTACGGGCCACCTGGCAGGCCACGCCGGCGCTCACCGCGCAGCTGAACCTGCTGAACGGGTGGCAGAACATCTCCGAGAACAACGGCTCCAAGGCCGCGGGGCTGCGGCTCGACTGGACCCCTTCGCCCGCGCTCACGCTGTCGTACTCCAACTTCGTGGGCCGCGAGCGCCACGGCGCCGACGGCGACCAGGGGCTGCGCGTGCTGAACGACGTGAGCGCCCGCTGGAGCCGCGGCCCCGCCACGGTGGTGGGCACGGTGGACGTGGGGACGCAGGAGGGCGACACCTGGTACGCCGCCTCGCTGCTGGGCCGCTGGTGGGTGACGCCCGGCGTGGGGATCAACGGCCGCGTGGAGCGCTACGACGACACCGACGGAGTGATCGTGCCGTTGCGCACCAACGGCGCGTCGGTGGGCGTGGACGTGGCTCGCGGGCCGGCGCTCTGGCGCACCGAGCTGCGCACCTTCTTCGGCTCGTCCGAAGCCGTGTTCCCGAGCCGCGGCGGCGACGACGGCCTGTCGAAGACCAACACCGCCCTGGTCACCTCGCTCTCCGTTCGGCTCTGATGCTGAGACCCGATCCGCATCATCAGCTGTTGGATCAAAACAGCTGAGGGTCACACGGAGACGCGGAGTAGAACGGAGGAAACGGAGAACTTCGTCGTAGTTTCTCCGTTCCTCCGTGTGACGCTGTTGCAGCAAGGGTTCAGCCCGATTCGGCATGCCCCCTCGGGCCGGGGTCGACCACAACGCAGAGGGCGCGATGGACACCATGTCCACCGCGCCCTCTGCTGTTTTCATCGACCTTTGGCGGCCTTCGTCCGATCAGCTCGGAGAACGCTCAGAGCTCCACCGGGCGCGGCGCGCCTTCGGCCTGCGCAGCGCCGCCCAGACGCATGCGGCGCTCGGGGGCGGCGCCTTCGAGCACGTCTTCCTTGGCGGCCAGCAGGATGCCGCGGATCAGGTCGCCGTCGGAGCCGATCCCCACCTCGCGCGCCCGGCCGCGCACGTCGCGCAGCAGCCCCTCGGGCGCGCGCAGCGACACCCGCGCCCGGGCCCTCCCCTGCGCCATCTCGCTGGCGGCCAGGGTCTTCACCCGCCCCGCCAGCTCGGCGTCGCTGGCCACCTCGCGCAGGTAGAAGCGCAGCAGCGAGGGGCGGAAGCCCGCCACCGGCGCGGCGAAGTGGTCGGACAGGAGGTGCACCACGTCGTCGAGGTGGCTGGGGATGCGCGCTTCTAGCTCTTCGGCCTTCCGCCGCTCGCGCGCCTCCTTCAGCTTGGGCGCCGACTGGGCGGGGATGGCCGCCACGCCGCCGCACTCGTCGCACACCGCCGCCAGCACGTCGGGCACGTCGACCCCGGTTTCGGGGAGGCGCACGGTGCGCGCCTGGAACCGCGTGGTCACCCGCTTTTCGCACGCGTGGCAGATCGCCTCGGAGCGATCGCCCTCTCGGTACAGGTGCATGAGCCCCTCCTTTACTGGTGCACGCTGATGAACACCGCGTCGGACGAGAGGAAGTAGGCCTTCACGTACCACCGCCGGCCGTCGTGACACGGCGTGAACTGGTGGCAGACGATGCGCTGGTCGAAGTGGTACGGGCTCGCCCGGTAGTCGCGCCCCTGGCAGCGGTGGAGCAGCTGCACCACGAACTCGGGGGTGACCTCGCCCACCGCCAGCAGGTTCTTGCTTTCCATGTCGGCCCGGTATTCGTGCTGCACCCGGCCACTTTCCAGCGCATCGATCAGCAGGCACCGCACCTCGCGCAGCCCCATCGTCCCCTCTCCTGATTTCAATGTACGTCATTCGTCGTACGAGCACAAGGGCCCACACCCGTCCCGCGCGCTGTCCACTCTGCGCTGCATGTTCATTTGTGTTTACTTCGTCTACTTGGCTGAAGTAGATTAACGCGCCAGGGCACCAAAGGAAAGTGTCTCGTGCACGACGGAAACGACGAAAGCCGGACCCAGCGCATGGCTGAGTCCGGCTTTCGTCTGGAGTGGAGATGCCGGGATTCGAACCCGGGTCCGCCTACTGATCCCCCGCGACATCTACGTGCGTATTCAACCGTTCTGTTCTCCTCGCCCGCTCATCGGCCGGTTGAAGGCCCCTCGCGAACCAGCCGTGAAGATCTCGCCCGCGCCGTCACGGCGCCAAACGCAGGCCAGCCAGATTTTATCGACACCCGACGGCCCGCCTCAGGCAGGGCTGACCGCCGAATGGGAGGTAAAGGAGCCCCGAAGGGCGTCTACTTTACGCAGCCAGAGCGAAGTTATCGTTCGCGGTTACTAGTTTCCCGGAGGTTTAACGAGTGCTCCGAGCACCTCGGCACGCCGCCACGGCTTCACCGTACACGTCGAAACCTGTCATCCCCATGACCCGTGTTTTCAATCAACGCTCCTAATCTAACCCCATCGCCGCCCGAGGTCAATCCCGTTGCGGCACAATCACTTAGGAGAGTCGTTCGACAGGGCTGGGCCGGGTTCTCCACCGTTCTCCTGCCGTGGCGCCCGGGTTGCGCTTATCTTCTCCCCCGGCGCGGTTCCTCCCTCCATCCCACGATCCCCCTCCCGATGCCCCGCTCTCCCGCGCGTCTCGCCGTCGCCCTCACTTGCGCCGTGGCGCTCGCCGCCTGCTCGCGGCCACAGCCCCCCGCGGCCGAGCAGAAGGGCGTGGCCACGACCGACACCGTGCCGGCCTCACCGCTGATCGCCCCCGCCGCGGCGCTGGGCGACGTGAGCCGCGTGCTGCGCGACCCCGAGCGCGGCGGCCTCCCCGCGGACAGCGCGGTGGCCGCGCGCGTGCTGCAGGGCTACCGCATCTTCCGGCAGACGGGGCGCTACGCGGCCGCGTTCACGGGTAACCGGATGACCTGCTCCAACTGCCACCTGAACGCCGGGCAGCGCGACCGCGCCCTCCCCCTGGTGGGGGTGGCCGCGATCTTCCCCGAGTACCGCCCCCGCTCCGGGCGGCTGATCACGCTGGAAGACCGCATCCGCGACTGCTTCGAGCGCAGCATGCACGGCACCGCGCCGGCGTATGACGACCCCACGCTGCTCGCTCTGGCCGCGTACATCACCTGGCTGTCGGCGGGGCAGCCGATGGGGCGCTCGCCCGAATGGCGGGGGCGCAACACCATCCCCGCGGCGGCGCAGGTGCCGGTGGCGCGGCTCGACACCGCGGCCGGGCGCGCCGTCTACATGCGGACCTGCGTGGGCTGCCACGGCCCGGACGGGCAGGGCGTGGAGCTGGGTACCGGCCGGCCGGGGCCGCTGTGGGGCGATGGATCGTGGAACGACGGCGCGGGGATGGCGCGGGTCTACACCGCCGCGGGGTTCATCCGCCATGCCATGCCGCTCACCGCGCCGGGCTCGCTCACGGATCTCGAGTCGCAGAACGTGGCCGCGTACATCAACTCGCAGCCGCGCCCCGTGTTCGCGCGCAAGGCGCAGGACTATCCCACGGCGAAGATCCCGGCCGACGCCGTGTACTATCCCCCGAAGCCGGCGGGATAGGCGGTGCGGCTCGGTGGTGGGCACGAAAAGCAGCGGAGGATCAGAGCGTCTCTGATCCTCCGCTGCTTTCGTGTCTCGCCGGGCTGAACGGCGGTCAGCCGGCGTACAGGTAGGTGCAGCCGGCTTCCTGCGCCCGGTTGATCGCCGTGACGGCGGCGGGGACCAGGGTGATGCCGGGGATCAGCCATCCCATCATCTTCGCCCGCACCTCGTCGGGGGTGCCGTGGCCGGCGCCGGAGATCTCGCGCACCCAGCGGCCGAACGAGTTGTTGCAGAGCACCACCACCACGCCGCGCCGCATCAGCGCGTCCACGCCCGAATCGTTCGGGATTACGAAGCCCGCCGCGGGGCTGCGGTACAGGTTGGTGCGGGCCGGCGCCTCGCCGTCCTGCACGTCGGCCCTCTTCCCCAGGTCGTACGCCGCCCACGCCTCGTCGCTGAACGCCAGCGGCACCGTCTGCGCGTACAGCACCAGCAGGGAGCTGATCTCCGCGTCGCGCAGGCCGTAGGCGTCGCGGTAGGCGTTCATGTAGTTGCGGATGTGGATCAGCGCGCGGCCGTCGTTCACGCGCGGCGCGTCGAAGAGCTGCTTGTGGCGGCCGTTCAGCCGGCGCAGCCAGGCCTCGTCCGGGTCCGCGCGGAGCGTGGCCGCGCGCGCCTCTCCCGCGCCGGCCAGGCCCCCCACACCCAGTGCCGCGCCCAGTGCCATCACCCGGTCCATGAATGCCCGCCGGCCGATTCCGTTGCTCATCCGATCCGTCCTTTCGTGTTCGAAGCCCGTCCCGCCGATCGGCGAGATCAGACGATTCCCGGCGCCCTCGTGATACGCGGCGCGCTGGCCACGCGGTTCCGTCCATCGGCCTTGGCGCGGTACAGCGCCTCGTCGGCCAGCTTCAGCACCTCTCCGGCGGCGGGCGTGCACTCGGGGCACGACGCCGCGCCGATCGACACCGTCACCGAGAGCGGGCGCCCGTTCCAGCTGACCCCGCGCGCCTCGATGCTGCGGCGGATGCGCTCGGCCGCGTCGTGGCTCTGCCGCAGCGCGGTCTCGGGCATCAGCACCACGAACTCCTCGCCGCCCAGCCGCGCGGGGGTGTCCACGTCGCGCACGGCGGAGCGGAGCACGGCGGCCACGTGCTGCAGCACCCGGTCGCCGGCCTCGTGGCCGTGCGTGTCGTTGAACTTCTTGAAGAAGTCGACGTCCAGCACCAGCAGCGAGAAGGGCCGGGCGTAGCGGTCGAACACGTGGGTGAGCGTGGCCAGCCGCTCTTCGAAGGCCGCGCGGTTGGGGAGCGCCGTCAGCGCGTCGGTGTGCGCGCGGTGGTCCAGCTCTTCGTAGCGGCGGGCGCTGCGCAGCGGGAGCGGGGCGATGGAGCCCAGCAGCCGCATCAGCTCCTTCTCCTTCTCGCCGAACTTCCCCGGCTCGGGGTGCCAGGCGACCACGGCGCCCAGCGCGCGCCCGTCGGCCACCAGCGGGAAGACGGCGGCCGAGCGCGGCGCGGCGCGCCACTGCTCGCCGGGAGCGAGCAGGGGGAGCGTTTCGCGCTCCTTGCGCAGGTCGTCCCAGGTGAGGTCCACCGCGTGCTTCAGCGCCAGCCCCAGCCGCGACTCGGCCTCGCCGAAGTCGGCGGGAAGCTGCGGGCTGGGCCCCGTGTCGTCCACGTGCAGCACCTTCACCCGCCCCGCCTCGTCCGGACCGACCGCGACCGCAGCGCCGGCCGCTCCCGTGCCCTGGCGAACGATGGAGGCCAGGCGGCGGGCGAAGGCATCCACCTCGATCTCGCCCGGGAGCGCGCGCGCCGCTTCGGCGATGGCGCGCACGCGGGCGTCTTCGCGCGCCTGCTCGCCGCGCAGCTTGAGCAGCGCGCTCACGGTGGAAAGGTGCCGCGCCGCCTCGAGCGCCGCCGCGTCGGCCCCGGGCGGCACCAGGCCGGGGTAGGCCAGCGCCAGCACGCCCTCGGGGAGGTCGACGGGGACGACCAGCATCTCCTCGGCCCAGGGCGCCGGCAGGTCGCGCTTGCCGCGGCGCACGTGCTGGGGGATCCCCTCTTCGATCGCCCACTTGTACGGCGAGCCCTCCAGCGGCACCACCGCGTCGGGGAGCGGCACCCCCGGCGCGGCGACCCGGACCACGAGGGATGCCGAGCGCCACTCGCCGTCCGCGCGCCAGAGCGTGGCCTCGTGCGCGTCGGTGGCGCGGCGCACCACCTCCATCGCGCTCCGCAACGCCACGTCGTCGGCTTGATCTTCCGCGGGCTTCGGCGCCTCGTGCGGCTCGTCGGTCGACGCGGCGGAGGCGGAGGGGCGCGCGCGGCGGAGGGCGGAGAGCGCGGCGGCCACGGCCAGCAGCAGCCCGTAGCGGACGAGGGACGGCGTGGAGGGCGGCCCCTGGTGCAGCCACTGCGTGGCCGGGATCAGCAGCGCGGCGGCGAGCGTACCCGCGATCAGCGCCGCCCCGCGCGAGCGGCCCAGCGCCACCACCCACGCGGCGGCCAGGGCGATCAGCGGCGAGTCGGCCGAGCCGGTGGCGAAGAGGAGGAGGTGCAGCGCCGGCCAGGCGGCCAGCGCCGTGGCCGTGCGTTCCCCGCCCGCGCGGTGCACCCACACGGCGAGCAGCACCAGCACGGCGCCCGCGGCGGTCAGCCCCCACCAGGGGAGCCGCGCGAGCGCCGCCAGCACCGCCAGGTAGGCGGCGCCGGCGGCGATCAGCCGGTGCGTGGCACGGGCCCGCGGGGAGCCGGAGATGTCAGGGCTGGGGCAGAAGGTTGATGCGCGAAGCGGCCGCGGCCGCGCCGAAGCCGTTGTCGATGTTCACCACGGTCACCCCCGAGGCGCAGGAGTTGAGCATCCCCAGCAGCGCCGCGATCCCGCCGAACGACGCGCCGTAGCCCACGCTGGTGGGCACCGCGATAACGGGGACGGCGACGAGGCCGCCGACCACCGAGGGGAGCGCGCCCTCCATCCCCGCCACCACGATCACCACCGCGGCCGAGCGCAGCACGTCGGTCCGCTGCAACAGGCGGTGGATCCCCGCCACGCCCACGTCGGTCAGCCGCTCCACCGGGTTGCCGTACGCCGCGGCCGTCACCGCCGCCTCTTCGGCCACGGGAAGGTCGCTGGTCCCCGCGGTCACGATCAGCACCGAGCCGCGCGTCTTCCGCTCCACGGGCTCGGACGGGGCGAGGTACGCCGTGCGCCCCAGCGGGTTCAGCTCGATCGCCGGGAGCGCGGCCGCCAGTGCGTCCGCCGCCTCCAGCGCCACGCGCGTGGCGAGGAAGCCGTCGCCCCGGGCGGCGATGCGCTGGGCGATCCCCACCACCTGCTCGGGCGTCTTCCCCTGGCCGAACACCACCTCGGGAAAGCCCTGCCGCAGCGCGCGGTGGTGGTCCACGCTGGCGAAGCCGAGCTCCTCCACCGGGTTCCAGGCCAGGCGCCGCTCGGCGTCTTCCACCGTCACCGCGCCGCCGGCCACCTGGGCCAGCAGCGCCCGCAGCCGCTCGGGGGTCAAACCGCCGCTCCCTGGTACTCTTCGAGGTACCGCTCCAGCTTCTCCTCGGCCTGCTGGAGCGAGGTCACCTCGAACAGCTCCTGGCGGAGGATGCGCCCGTTCGGCAGCCCCTTGGTGTACCACCCCAGGTGCTTGCGGAACTCGATCATCGCCTTCTCCTCGTCCTTCTCCCAGGCGATGGCCAGGCGGGCGTGGTGGATGATGATGCGGAAGCGCTCGGCCACGTCCGGGTCGTCGGGGATCGGCGCGCCGTCGAGCGCGGCGCGCGCCTGCCCGAAGATCCACGGCTGCCCGTGGCTGCCGCGGGCGATCATGATCCCGGCGCAGTTGGTGTGGTCGTGCATCCGCTTCGCGTCCACCCCCGTCCACACGTCGCCGTTGCCGATCACGGGGATGTCGAGCGCTTCGACCACGGCGGCGATCTCGTCCCAGTTGGCGTGGCCGCTGTACATCTGCGTGCGCGTGCGGGCGTGCAGCGTGAGCACCTCGGCGCCGGCGTCCTGGCAGCGCAGCGCGATGGCCACGGGGTCGCGCAGCTCCTCGCTCCAGCCGCTGCGGATCTTGACGGTGGTGGGGATGGAGAGGGCGCCCTTCACCGCGCGGATGATCCGCTCCACCATGTCGAGGTCCTTCAGGCACCCCGAGCCGCCGTTGCGGCTGGCGACCTTCTTGACCGGGCAGCCGAAGTTGATATCGAGGTAGTCGGGCTCGTACACCTCTTCCACCAGCGCGGCCGCCTCGGCCATCGCCTGGGCGTCGGCGCCGAAGATCTGGATGCCGATCGGGCGCTCGTCGTCGTGGAAGCGCAGGTAGCTGTGGGTGCGGCGGTCGTGCCGGCGGATCCCTTCGGCCGACACGAACTCGCTCACCACCACGTCCGCCCCGAACGAGCGGCAGAGGCGGCGGAACGGCGACTCGCTGACGCCGGCCTGCGGCGCCAGGTACAGCGGCACGCGGCCGCTCTTCAGCATCTGGTACGGGGTCTCGGACATACCCGAAAGCTACCGAAGCGCGCGCTTCGCTTCAAGCCAGCGGCGTGGAAGGCCGCTCATTCCGCTGGATTGCCGGCGATCGCATGGGCTGGATCGGCTAGTCCTCCGAGGTGCTTTCAGAGCCCTCCGCTTCGTCCACAGCCCGGATCACACTGTCGAAGAACGTGGCTTGTGTTTCGTCTTGCATCGACCGGGCGAGTTCCCAGCCTGTCTCGCACACTGCGCGAAGGGCTGTCAGATCGACCTCGTCGCCCGCCTGGGCAAGCGCGAGATCAGAGGTTACCACATCCCGAAGCGCCTGCAGGAAATACCGAGTGTTGCCGCTCTCCCGGAAAAGGCCCACCGCCTCCGCGATCGCGCTGCGAGACGCGCGCAGGTCCTCCAGCGCCGCATCCGGATCATCTGCGTTCTCCGCCCTCACCCGTCGAATCTGGCAACTTGTACCCAGCGAGATCGCCAGATCGCCTGGCACGCCGAGATCTCGGCGAATGCGGATCGCTTCCTCCACCGCCTCCACGGCCTTCCGCAGCCACTCACGTCGCCGCTCGCGCGTCGTCTCCAGCCCCGCCAGTGCCGAGTAGCGATTCGCGACGTCGGTGAGTGACGCCGCCAAGTCGCCTTGCACGCCCAGCTCGCGGCAGATGCGGACCGACTCCTCCACCGCCTCCACCGCCTTCCGCAGCCACTCGCCCCGGCCCTCCCGCGTCGTCTCCAGCCCTGCCAGAGCTGAGTAGCGGTTCGACACGTTGTTGAGCGAGCCGGCCAAGCCGCCCTGCACGCCCAGCTCGCGGTAGATGCGGACCGACTCCTCCACCGCCTCCACCGCCTTCCGCAGCCACTCG
>DASWMA010000429.1:0-5911 GCA_036399995.1 Longimicrobium sp.
CCGTGCACGGCGGCGAGGCGCGCCGCCGCGTTCCGCTCCCCACCTACCCCTTCGAGCGCAAGCGCTTCTGGGTCGATCGCGCGCCGCCGCGCGGCTTCGCGGTCCCGGCCGTGATCGCCCCGGCCGTGAACGCCGCGGCGGACGCGGCGGAGGCGGACGCGTCCGCCGGCGATCCGCGGGCGGGGTGGTCGGCCGCGGAGCGGGCCGTCGGGCGCATCTGGGAGACGCTGTTCGGCGCCGCGCCGGGGCTGCACGACGACTTCTTCGCCGAGGGCGGCGACTCGCTGATGGCGACGCAGATGGTCGCCCGCATCCGCGCGGAGCTGGGCGCGGAGATCGGCGTGCGCGCGGTGTTCGAGGCGCCCACGGTGGCCGCGCTGGCCGCGGTGGTGGGGGTGGTGGACGGCCCGGCCGCGGAGGGCGAGCTGGATGTGCTGCCGGCCGGGGTGGAGAGCGCGAGCGACGACGAGGTCGAGGCGCTGCTGGCGGCCATGGCCGAGCTGGCCGACCGCATGGCGAAGCTGACACCCGTGCAGCGCAAGCTGCTGGAGCTGCGGCGTGCGCAGCCGTCCGCGGCCGCCGCTCCCGTCCCCGCCGCTCCTGCCTCCGCCGCGGCCTCCGCCGCCATCCCCGCGCGCGGAGCGGCGTCGGCGCCGCTCTCCTTCGCGCAGGAGCGGCTGTGGTTCCTGGACCGGATGGAGCCGGGGAACACCTTCTACAACCTGCCCAGCTCCCTGCTGCTGCGCGGCGCGCTGGACCAGGTGGCGCTGGAGCGGGCGGTGGGCGAGATCGTCCGGCGCCACGAGGCGCTGCGCACGGTCTTCGCCGAGGCCGACGGCTCGCCGGTGCAGGTGATCGCGCCGTTCGGCGGGTTCACCCTGCCGGTGGAGGACCTGTCGGGGTTGGGCGAGGCGGCGGCCAGGCGCCGGGTGGGGGAGGAGGCTTCACGGCCGTTCGACCTCTCGGCGGGACCGCTCTTCCGCGTGGCGCTGCTGCGGCTGGGTGCCGAGGAGCACGTGCTGCTGCTGTCGATGCACCACATCGTCAGCGACGGGTGGAGCATGGATCTGCTCTTCCGGGAGATGTGGGCGCTGTACGACGCGTACCGTGAGGGGCGTGCGTCGCCGCTGCCGGAGCTGGCGGTGCAGTACGCCGACTACGCGGTTTGGCAGCGCGAGCAACTGGCGGGCGGGGTGCTGGAGCGGCAGCTGGCGTACTGGCGGGAGCGGCTGGCGGGAGCGCCGGAGCTGCTGGAGCTGCCGACCGACCATCCGCGCCCGGCGGTGCAGACGTACCGGGGCGCCACGGTGCCGGTGGAGCTCTCGCTGGAGCTGCTGGAGCGGCTGCAGGCGCTGGGGCGGAGCGAGGGCGCCACGCTGTACATGACGCTGCTGGGCGCCTTCCAGGCGCTGCTCTCGAAGTACAGCGGGAGCGACGACGTCGTGGTGGGCAGCTCGATCGCCGGGCGCACGCGGAAGGAGGTCGAGGAGCTGATCGGCTTCTTCGTCAACACGCTGGTGCTGCGTACCGACCTCAGTGGAGACCCGTCCTTCCGCGAGACCCTGCGGCGGGTGCGGGAGGTGACGCTCGGCGCGTACGCGCACCAGGAGGTGCCCTTCGAGAAGCTGGTTGCCGAGCTGCAGCCGGAGCGGTCGTTGAGCCACTCGCCGCTCTTCCAGGTGATGTTCGAGCTGCAGAAGGCCGGGGGCGGCGGAGGAGGGGGAGACGGGGGAGGTGCTCGTCCGGGGCTCAGCATGCGCGGAGTCGGCGCGGAGCTCGCGACCGCCCAGTTCGACCTTTCACTGGAGCTCGCGGCGACCCCCCAGGGGCTGCGTGGCGCGCTGAACTACAGCACCGACCTCTTCGAGCGCGGCACGGCCCTCCGGATGCTCGGCCACCTGGCGCGGGTGCTGGAGCAGGTCGCCGACGACCCGGACGTGCGCCTCTCGCGCCTGGCGCTCGCCGGGCCGGAAGAGCGTGCCCAGGTCGTCGTGGAGTGGAACCGCACCGAGCGTCCGTTCCCGCGGGAGGCGAGCATCCACGCGCTGTTCGAGGCGCAGTCGGCGCGCACGCCCGACGCGGCGGCCCTGGTCTGGGGCCCGGAGGAGCTGACGTACCGCGAGCTGGACGCGCGCGCCAACCGGCTGGCGCACCACCTGGCCGCGCTGGGGGTGGGGCCGGAGAGCCGTGTGGGGCTGCGCGTGGAGCGGGGCGTGGAGAACGTGGTCGCCACCCTCGCCGTGCTCAAGGCCGGCGGCTGCTGCGTACCGGTGGACACGAGCTATCCGCCGGAGCGGATGGCGCTGATGCTCGACGACTCCGCCGTCCGCGTCCTGCTGAGCGACGGTGAGCTCGCCGCCCCGGGTCTCCACGTCGTCTGTCTCGACCAGGTGGCGGAGCTGCTCGCCGCCGGGCCGGACCACGCTCCGTCGAGGCACGCGTCGGCGGGGAACCTGGCCTACGTCTTCTACACCAGCGGGAGCACGGGGCGGCCGAAGGGCGTGATGATGGCCCACCGCGAGGTGGTGCAATACGCATTCTGCCTTCCCGACACCATGCCGATCGGCCCTGGCGACCGCGTGGCGCAGGCGTCGAACGCGAGCTTCGACGCGGCGGTGTTCGAGATCTGGGGCGCGCTCTTCCACGGCGCCACCCTGGTGGGGATCGACCGCGACGTCCTCCTCTCCGCGCCGCTCTTGGGGCGGGAGCTGCGGGAGCGGGGGATCACGCACCTCTACCAGACGGCGGCGCTCTTCAACCAGCACGTGCGGGAGCAGGTGGACGTCTACGCCGGCCTGCGCCAGCTGGTCTTCGGCGCCGAGGCGGTGGGGACGGAGGGGGTGCGGCGGATGCTGCGCTCCGGGAAGCCTGCCCGCGTGCTGCACGAGTACGGGCCCACCGAGGCCACCGTGTGGTGCACGCTCGAAGAGGTGGAGGAGGTGGCCGAGGACGCGGCCACCGTCTCCATCGGCCGGCCGATCCCCAACGCGCGGGCCTACGTGCTCGACCCGGCGGGCGAGCCGCTCCCGGCGGGCGTTCCCGGGGAGGTGTGCATCGGGGGGGCAGGGGTGGTGCGCGGCTACCTGGGCCGGCCGGCGCTGACGGCCGAGCGCTTCGTCCCGGACCCGTTCGCCGCCGAGCCGGGTGGGCGGATGTACCGCACCGGCGACCGTGGGCGGTGGAAGGCCGACGGGAAGCTGGAGTTCATGGGCCGCCAGGACGACCAGGTGAAGATCCGCGGCTTCCGGATCGAGCCGGGCGAGGTGGAGGCGGCGATGGGGGCGTACCCGGGGGTGCGTGAGGCCCGGGTGATGATGCGCGAGGACCAGCCGGGCGACAAGCGGCTGGTGGCGTACGTGGTGGGGAGCGTGGAGACCGACGGGCTGCGCGCGCACCTGCGCCAGAGCCTGCCGGAGTACATGGTGCCGCGGGCGATCGTCGCGCTCGACCGGCTGCCGCTGAACGCGAACGGAAAGGTGGACCGCAAGGCGCTGCCGGTGCCCGAGTACGCGGCCGGCGCGGACCGGTACGTGGCGCCGCGCACGCCGGTGGAAGAGGTGCTGGCGGGGATCTGGGCCGAGGTGCTGCGCCTGGAACGCGTGGGGGTGGAGGAGAGCTTCTTCGACCTGGGCGGGCACTCGCTGCTGGCCACGCAGGTGGTGGCGCGGGTCCGCGGGGTGTTCGGCGTGGAGCTGCCGCTGCGAGCGCTCTTCGAGGGGCCCACGGTGGAGGGGATGGCCGGGCGCGTGGAGGAGATGCGGCGCGCGGGCGAGGGCATCGCCCTCCCGCCGCTCGTTCCCGTCGCCCGCGAGGCGCCGCTGCCGCTGTCGTTCGCGCAGGAGCGGCTCTGGTTCATCGACCGGCTGGAGCCGGGGAGCGCCACCTACAACGTTCCCGTGGTGTGGCGGGTCGGCGGTGCGCTGGACCAGGCGGCGCTGGAGCGTGCGACGGGCGAGATCGTCCGGCGGCACGAGGCGCTGCGGGCGGTCTTCCCGGAGGTGGATGGCTCGCCGGTGCAGGTGATCGCGCCCTTCGGCGGTTCCACGCTGCCGGTGGAGGACCTGTCGGGGTTGAGCGCGGCGGACCGCGACGCGGCGCTCAGGCGGCGCGTGGGCGAGGAGGCGGGGCGGGCGTTCGACCTCTCGGCGGGTCCGCTCTTCCGTGCCGCGCTGCTGCGGCTGGGTGCCGAGGATCACGTGCTGCTGCTGTGCATGCACCACATCCTGGTCGACCAGTGGAGCCTGGGAGTGCTCCGCCGGGAGCTGTCGACGCTGTACGCGGCGTACCGCGAGGGGCGTGAGTCGCCGCTCCCGGAGCTGGCGGTGCAGTACGCCGACTACGCCGTGTGGCAGCGCGAGCAGCTGGCGGGCGAGGTGCTGGACCGGCATCTCGCGTACTGGAAGGAGCGCCTCGCCGGGGCGCCGGAGCTGCTGGAGCTGCCCACCGACCGTCCGCGCCCCGCGGTGCAGACGTACCGCGGCGCACACGAGGGGATCACGCTGCCGGGCGAGCTGCTGGACCGCCTGGAGGCGGTGGGGCGCGGCGAAGGCGCGACGCCGTTCATGACGCTGCTGGCCGCGTTCCAGGTGCTGCTGGGCAGGTACGGCGGGAGCGACGACGTGGTGGTGGGCAGCCCGATCTCGGGACGGACGCGGCGGGAGGTGGAGGAGCTGATCGGCCTGTTCCTCAACACGCTCGTGCTGCGTACCGACCTGTCGGGCGACCCGAGCTTCCGCGAGGTGCTGGGGCGGGTGCGGGAGACGACGCTGGGCGCCTTCGAGCACCAGGAGATTCCGTTCGAGCGCCTGGTCACCGAGCTCCAGCCGGAGAGGTCGCTGAGCTACTCGCCGCTCTTCCAGGTGCTGTTCGTGCTCCAGGAAGCGGAACGCCCTGAAGGCGCCGCGGGGAGCCTCGAGCTGCGGGGCATGGGCGCGGCGAGGAGCGGAACGAGCAAGTTCGACCTGACGCTGTTCACGGGCCGGACCGCGGAAGGCCTCACCGCCTCGCTGGAATACAACACCGACCTGTTCGACCGCGGCACGATCCGGCGGATGCTGGGGCACCTGAAGCGTGTGCTGGAGGAGGTCGCCGCCGACGCGGACGTGCGCCTCTCGAAGCTGACGCTGCTGGAGGATGCGGAGCGGCGGCAGGTGGTGGCGGAGTGGAACGCCACCGACGCGGCGTATCCGCGCGAAGTCTGCGTGCACGAGCTGTTCGAGGCGCAGGCGGACCGCGCGCCCGGCGCGGTGGCGGTGCGCCACGCGGGCGGGAGCCTGAGCTATGCCGAGCTGGAGGAGCGGGCCAACCGGCTGGCGCGCCACCTCCGCGGGCTGGGCGTGGGCCCGGACGCGCGCGTGGGGCTGTGCCTGGAGCGGGGCCCGGAGCTGATGGTCGGGGTGCTGGGGATCCTCAAGGCCGGCGGAGCCTACGTGCCGCTGGACCCGGCGTACCCCGCGGAGCGTCTGGCGTACATGCTGGAGGACTCGGCCGCGCGCGTGCTGCTGACGCAGGCGAGCCTGGCGGAGCGGCTCCCGGCCGGCGGCGCCACCGTGGTGCGGCTGGACGCGGATGCAGCGGAGATCGAGCGCGAGAGCGGCGAGCGGCTGCGGGTGCCGGCCGGTCCCGGCAACCTGGCGTACGTCATCTACACCTCGGGCAGCACCGGGCGGCCGAAGGGGGTGGCGATGCCGCACCGGCCGCTGGTCAACCTGCTCGCGTGGCAGGCCGCCTCGGGGCGGGCGCCCGCGGGGGCGGTGACGCTGCAGTACACCAGCATCAGCTTCGACGTCTCCTTCCAGGAGATCTTCGCCACCTGGTGCGCGGGCGGCACCCTGGTGCTGGTCTCCGAGGAGGTCCGCATGGACTCGTCGCAGCTCGCGCGGCTCCTGGAAGCGGAGGGAGTCGAGCGCCT
>DASWMA010000430.1:0-8261 GCA_036399995.1 Longimicrobium sp.
CCAGCAGCAGGCCCAGGAAGGTGATCAGGTGCCGCGCGGCGTCCTGCGCGATCGGCGAGGGGCCGGTCCAGTAGCCCTCGTTCTCGGCGTTGCTGGCGGCCTGCACCACCAGCCTGGAAAGCTCGTCGGGCCGCAGATGTATGCTGTGATTCATCGGGAATGATCCGGGTGGAGTGACGCGCCGCTGCGGCGCCGCAGCAACGTGCCATCCGTCCCCACCCGCCGCAACCCACCGCCAGCCGCGCGGGGCTGGTGCTTCGTGGGCCGCATCCCAGATGTCAACAGGTTGTAAATCTTTGCGGGGGGGAGCCTTTCGCTGGGCGCCGCAGTCTCGGCGGCGCGCTATGTTCCCCGTGCATCGAGCCACGCGCCCCTCCCTTCGCCCCACCGGGACCCATGAAACGCACCCTCTTGATCGCCGCCGCGCTCGCCTGGGGCGCCACCCGCTGCATGAACGCGCAGCAGGCGCCGCCCGTGCCCATCGCCATCACCCACGCGTCGGTGGTCGACGTGGAGAGCGGGCGCACGCTGCGCGACCAGACGGTGGTGGTGCAGGGGAGCCGGATCGCCGCGGTGGGGCCCGCGTCGCGCGTGGCCGTGCCGGCGGGGGCGCGGGTGGTGGACGGGCGGGGGAAGTACGTGATCCCCGGGATGTGGGACATGCACGTCCACGCGGCGTTCCCCCAGCTCGAAGGGCTGTTCATGCCGCTGCTGGCCGCCAACGGCGTCACCGGCGTGCGCGAGATGTTCAGCCGCGTCGACTGGGTGAATTCCACGCGCGCCCGCATCGTCCGGGGCGAGCTGGTGGGGCCGCGGATCGTGGGCTCGGGGCACATCGTGGACGGCTCGCCGCCGATGCTGGGCGGCACCGTGGTGGCGCGCAACGCCGCCGAGGGGCGCCGCGCGGTGGACTCGCTGGCCGCCGCGGGGGCCGATTTCATCAAGGTGTACAGCCGCCTTTCGCCCGAGGCGTTCGCGGGGATCGCGGAAGCCGCCAGGCGGCGCGGGATCCCCTTCGCCGGGCACGTGCCGTCGCTGGTGACGGTGGACGAGGCGTCGGCCGCGGGGATCGCCAGCATCGAGCACCTCACCGGGGTGGTGAACGCCTGCTCGCCGCTCCCCCCCGCGCAGGCCGGCCTGGTGGCGGCCGCGGTGGCCTCGAAGGGGTGGGATTCGTCGTACGTGGTGTCGCAGTCGCTCGACTCGCTGGTGTACGCCCGCTACGACCCCGCGGTGTGCCGCGCGCTGGCGCAGAGGCTGGCGCGGCGCGGCACGGTGGTGGTGCCCACGCTGACCACCCTGCGCGCCGCCGCCTTTCTGAACGACACCACGCTCGCGCACGACCCGCGGCTGCGCTACGTGCCGATGGCGATGCGCGCGGGGTGGAGCCCGCGCACCAACCCGCGCCTCCGCGCCGTGTCGGCGGCCGACTGGGCGAACAGCCAGCGCCAGTACGGGCGCCTGCTGCAGGCGGCGCGGGTGCTGCACGAGAACGGCGTGCGCTTCATGGCGGGGACGGACCTGATCACCCCCTACACCTTCGCCGGCTTCTCGCTGCACCAGGAGCTGGAGCTGCTCACCGGCATCGGCCTGACCCCGCTGCAGGCGTTGCGCGCGGCCACCCTCGAGCCCGCGCGATTTCTGAAGATGACGGACTCGCTGGGCACGGTGGCGCAGGGGAAGACGGCCGACCTGGTGGTGCTGGACGCCGACCCGCTCGCCGACATCCGCAACGTGGGCCGCATCCACGCCGTGGTGCTGAACGGCCGCCTGATCGACGCCGCCGAGCGCGAGCGCATCCTCCGCGCCGCCGAGGCGAGGGCCGGCGGGCAGGCGCAGGCGCCCTGAGGATGCGGCGGGGATCCCGCCAGGTGCAGGATCGCACCGGATCATGCGAGTGAACTCGCGGCTGCAACGGCACACAGTCCGCCTGCGCGGACTTCGCCCGCGCAGGCCATGGCGCCACGGACTGGATTCTCCGCAAGGAGGAGCCTCGCGCAGTTTGCGAGGCTTCTCGTCGTTGTTGCTGCGGCTTCAGCCGCCGGTGCGATGCGGCGGACGATGAGATCGTTTCCTTCCTGCACGACCCCAGGACCGCGCTCGATCACATCCCGGGGGCGCGGCAATCGGTCTGCCGGTGGCGTCGAGGGCTCCCGCTTCATCCATCTGCCGTTATCTTGCCCCGCACCCGTCACTCCGGTCCCCTCGCCCCATCCAGCCATGAAGCGACAGATCCTCGCGGCGGCCGCGCTCGCGTGCGCGGCGATCACCGGCGCGCGTGCGCAAGCCGCGGCGCCCGCGGCGATCGCCATCACCCACGCGTCGGTGGTGGACGTGGAGAGCGGGCGCACGCTGGCCGACCAGACGGTGGTGGTGCAGGGAAGCCGCATCGCCGCCGTCGGCCCGGCCGCGAGCGTGGCCGTGCCGGCGGGGGCGCGGGTGGTGGATGGGCGCGGGAAGCACGTGATCCCCGGGCTGTGGGACATCCACGTCCACGCCGCCTTTCCGGGGCTGGAGCGGATCTACATGCCGCTGCTGGCCGCCAACGGGGTGACCGGCGTGCGCGAGATGTTCAGCCGGCTCGAGTACGTGGACTCCACGCGTGCCCGCGTGGCCCGCGGCGACTTCGCCGGCCCGCGGATGGTGGCGTCGGGGCACATCCTGGACGGCGCGCCGCCGGTGTGGCCCGGGAGCGTGGTGGCGCGCACGGCGGACGAGGCGCGGCGCGCGGTGGACTCGCTGGCCGCCGCGGGGGCGCAGTTCATCAAGGTGTACAGCCGGCTCACCCCCGAGGCGTTCCACGCCGCGGCCGACCAGGCGAAGCGCCGCGGGATCCCCTTCGCCGGGCACGTGCCGGGGCTGGTGACGGTGGCCGCCGCCAGCGACGCGGGGATCGCCTCCATCGAGCACCTGACGGGGCTGGTGGGCGCCTGCTCGCCGCTGGACCCGGCCATCCGCGGCGACATCGCGGCCGCTGTGGCCTCGCCGCAGGGGTGGGACTCGGCGGGGAAGGTGTCGCGCGCGCAGGCGGTGCAGGTGCTGGCCAGCTACAACCCCGCCGAGTGCCGGACCATCGCGCAGCGGCTGGCGCGCAACGGCACTCGGATGGTGCCCACGCTGGTGACGCTGCGTGCCACCGGCTTCCTGGACGACACCACGCTGGCGCACGACCCGCGGCTGCGCTACGTGCCGCGGATGTTCGCCGCGCAGTGGAACCCCCGCAACGACTTCCGCTTCCGCGCGCTCACGCCGGCCGACTGGGCGAATCGCCACCGCATGTTCGAGCGCCAGCTGGAGGTCGCGCGGGTGCTGCACCAGAACGGCGTGCGTTTCATGGCGGGGACGGACCTGTCGAACCCCTACACCTTCGCCGGCTTCTCGCTGCACGAAGAGCTGGAGATGCTCACGCGCATCGGCCTGTCGCCGCTGGAGGCGCTGCAGGCCGCCACGCTGGAGCCCGCGCGCTTCCTGAAGATGGACGACTCGCTGGGGACGGTGGCGCAGGGGAAGACGGCCGACCTGGTGGTGCTCGACGCCGACCCGCTGGCCGACATCCGCAACGTGGCGCGCATCCACGCCGTGGTGCTGAACGGCCGCCTGATCGACGCCGCCGAGCGCGAGCGCATCCTCCGCGGCGCGGAAGCGATGGCCGCGGGCCGGCCAGCGTCGCCGTGAGGCGGGGCAGGTCCAATCCCACGTCGAACTCCGTGGGAATATGCGAGTGAACTCGCGGCTACAACGGCACACAGTCCGCCTGCGCGGACTTCCCGGCGCAAGTATCTGCGCAACGAGCCGGAATCCGCCCCAACAGCCTCGCGCAGTTTGCGAGGCTTTTCGTAGTCGTTGCTGCGGTTTCAGCCGCCGGTGCGGTGCTGGCCGTTGTAGCCGCGAGCCGCGACTCGAGTCGCAGATCCACTCCTCCTCGAACGCCCCGTCCGTAGTCCTCACGACTACTCGCGCGCTCGCCCGCCGGGGCCTAGTTTTCCGCCCCATGGCCAACTTTCAGACACTACCGGGGTTCCGGGACTTCTACCCGGACGAATTCGCGATCCGCGCGCACATCTTCGGGGTGTGGCGCGACGTGGCGCGGCGCTACGGATTCCAGGAATACGACGGGCCGCCGCTGGAGCCGCTGGAGCTGTACGTGGAGAAGAGCGGGCCCGAGATCGTGCAGCAGCTCTACAACTTCACCGACAAGGGCGGGCGCGAGGTGGCGCTGCGGCCGGAGATGACGCCCACGCTGGCGCGCATGGCGGGCGCACGCGCCGGCGGGCTGCGCAAGCCGATCAAGTGGTTCAGCATCCCCCAGCTCTTCCGCTACGAGCGGCAGCAGCGCGGACGGCTGCGCGAGCACTTCCAGCTCAACGTGGACATCATCGGCGAAGACGACGTGAGCGCCGACGCCGAGCTGCTGGCGGCGGCGATCGACATCCTGCGCGGGCTGGGGTTGCGGGCCGACGACTTCGTGGCGCGCGTCTCCGACCGCCGCCTGCTGCGCGCGCTGCTGCTGCACGCCGGCGTTCCCGAAGGGCAGCTGGTGCTGGTCTACAACATCGTGGACAAGCTGGAGCGCGAGACCCGTGAGGCGCTGTCGAAGCGGCTGGCGGACGAGGCCGGGCTGGGCGCCGACGTGATCGACGGCGTGTTCGCCATCTTCCAGCACCGCGACTTCGACGCGGTGAGCGCGGCGTATGGGCAGACGGAGGGGGTGGCGCCCGAGATCGAGCGGATGGCGGCGTACTTCGGCTACCTGCGGGCGATGGGGCTGGGCGATTTCGTGCGCTTCGACCTGACCATCGTGCGTGGGCTGGCGTATTACACGGGGATCGTGTTCGAGCTGTTCGACACGAAGGGCGAGCTGCGCGCCATCTGCGGCGGCGGGCGCTACGACAACCTGCTGAAGGGGCTGGCCGGCGTGGACCTCCCGGCGCTGGGCTTCGGGATGGGCGACGTGGTGCTGAAGGAGCTGCTGACGATCCGCGGCCTCCTCCCCTCGTCCGCGCACTCGGTGGACTTCTACCTGGTGGCCGTGGAGCCCGGGCAGCGCGAGGCGATGGTGTCGCTGGCGCACCGGCTGCGCGAAGCCGGGTGGAGCGTGGAATACGGGCTGAAGCAGCAGGGGGTGGGGAAGCAGTTCAAGAACGCCGCCGCCCTGGGTGCCCGCCGCGTGGTGACGCTGGGCCCCGACGAGGTGGCGCAGGGGATCGCCGCCGTGAAGGACTTCGCGAGCGGCGAGGAGGGGCGGATCCCGATCGACGAGCTGGTGGCGGCGCCGCGGGGGTGAGGCCGGCGGCGGGACCGGACTGGTCTCGCTTCGGCGGGCATCCGGCAACCCGGGGCTCGCACCGGCGGGCCTCCCGCAACCGGCGGCATCGCACCGGGCGGCTGAAGCCGCAAGCTAGCACGGCACGAAGCCTCGCAAACTGCGCGAGGCTGGTCTCGTGCAGGCCGAGCCATCGGTGCGCGGGGGCGGGGACCGCACCGGCGGCTGAAGCCGCAGCAACGACTACGGGAAGCCTCGCAAACTGCGCGAGGCTGTTCGGGCGGATTCCGGCTCCTTCGCGCAGGCGCCTGCGTGGGGAAGTCCGCGCAGGCGGACTGTGTGCCGTTGTAGCGGCGAGTTCACTCGCATATTTCCACACCTGCGCCGGCATGTCGTGCCATCTCCCACCGCCGCTCCCACGCCCGTCCACTACCTGACCGCCACGGAGACCGCCGCGCGCATCCGCGACGGGGCGCTCACGTCGGTGGAGGCCACGCGCGCGTACCTGGAGCGCATCGCGGCGCTGAACCCGCGCTACAACATCGTGGTCGACCTGCACGCCGACGCGGCGCTGGAGCGCGCGCGAGAGGCGGACGAGGCGCTGGCGCGCGGCGAGGTTTGGGGGCCGCTGCACGGCGTGCCGGTGACGGTCAAGGACGTGTACGACGTGGCGGGGATGCGCATCACCTTCGGGTGGCCGCCGATGCGCCGGAACACGCCGCGGGGCGACGCGTTCGCCGTGAGCCGTCTGCGCGAGGCGGGCGCGGTGATCATGGGGATCACCAACGCGCCGCTGGGGAGCTACGACTGGCAGTGCTGGAACCCGCTGTACGGCCGCACCCGGAACCCCTGGGACCCGGCGCGCACCCCCGGCGGCAGCAGTGGCGGGAGCGCGGCGGCCATCGCGGCCGGCTTCAGCGCGCTGGAGCTGGGGAGCGACGCCGCCGGCTCCATCCGCGTGCCCGCGCACTTCAGCGGGGTGGTGGGGATGAAGCCCACCGAGACGCGCGTGTCGGGGCGCGGGCACGGGCGCTTTCCGGGCATCCCCTATTCGCTGCGGCACATCTGCACCTACGGCCCCATCGCCCGCAGCGTGGACGACCTGGAGCTGGCGATGCGCCTGCTCACCGCGCCTGACCCCGCGTTCCCCGACGCGCCGCCGGTGCCCTTCGAGCCGGTGCCGCCGCGCGAGCCCGCGGAGCTTCGCATCGCGTGGACCGATGCGTTCGGCGGCTACCCCGTGGGGGCCGAGACGGCGGCGGCGGTGCGCGGCGCGGCCCAGGCGCTGGAGGCCGCCGGCGCGCAGGTGCGGCGGCGCGCGCCCGATGCAATCGACGGCGACGACGCGCTGGCCACCTGGGGCGAGATCAACGGCTTCGAAACGGGGGTGGCGCTGCCGTTCTACGCGTCGATGCCGCTGCGCTTCGGGGCGGCGGTGCAGTTCGGGCGAGGGCCGTTCTCGCGCGGGCTGGGGCGGGGGATGGCGTTCAGCCCGCGGCGCTACTTCCACGCGCTGGACCGGCGCGACCGCCACTGCGGCGCCATGGACGCGTTCCTGGACGGATGGGACGCCTGGCTCTGCCCCGTGGCCGCCGTCCCCGCCATCACCCACCGCCGCACGGGCGCGCCGGTGGAGGTGGACGGGCGGCGGACGAGTTATTCGATGGCGCTGGGCGCGTGGGTGTGCCTTCCGGCCATGCTCGGCTGCCCGGTGGTGGTGCTCCCGGTGGGCCGCTCGAGCGAGGGGCTGCCGATCGGCATCCAGGTCGTGGGCCGGCGGTGGGACGACGCGGGGATCCTGGCCGTGGCGCGCGTGGTGGAGCGCCTCACCGACGGCTTCCGCCCCCCGCCGGAGCTGGGGTGATCCTCGGCCGGGTATGCCTGCTTCGGGGGATGATTGGAATCCGCCCGGCACGGCTGTCGTCATCCTGCGTTCACCGCGCTCCCCGCGACCACGCAGGATGAAAGAAGCAGCGACCTCGATCGTTGAAGCCTCGCGCAGTTTGCGAGGCTTTTCGTCGTTGTTGCTGCGGCTTCAGCCGCCGGTGGACGAACCGTGACGTGCGCAGGATTACAACGGCAGTCCAGAGGGCTCGGCGCTCCGGCGAAACAGAGCGTCAGGCCGCCGCGGCCGCGCCACGGACCTGTGCGGCGGCGATCTTGAGGAAGGCGCGGCAGGCGGGCGAGGCGGCGGCGCGCGAGCGGACGGCCAGCGCCACCCGGCGCGGCACCCGCGGCTCCAGCGGCCGCAGCACCACCTCGGGCGGGAGCACGTCGGGGAGCGCCAGCTCGGGCTCGATGGAGACGCCCGCGCCGCGCGCCACCATCTCCACCAGCGTCCCGATGTCGCGGATGTGATAGCGCACGTCGAGCTTCGAGGCCGGGATCACGCGCCCGATCAGCAGCTCGCACCCGGCCGCCGGCATCACGAAGGTGGTGCCCGCCAGCTGCTCGGGGCGGATGCGCGCCTCCCCGGCCAGCGGGTGCGTGCGGTGCAGCAGCACCAGCAGCTCGTCCTCCACGATCTGCAGCGTGTCGAACGGCTCGTTGGGGAGGGTGACGAAGCCCACGTCCACCTTTCCCGAGGCGATCCACTGCTCCACCTCGGGGTCGGTGCCCTCGGTGACCACCACGGTGATCCCCGGGTGCCGGCGCTCGAACGCGTCGATCAGCGGCGGCAGCAGCCGGCGCGACGCGCTGGAGCCGAACGAGCCCACGCGCAGCATCCCCCTCCCCAGCGCCCGCGCGGCGTCGGCCTCCTGCCGGATCGTCTCCTTCAGCTGCAGCACCTGGCGGGCGTGCTCCACCGTGCGCTGCCCCACCTCGGTCAGCCGCACGCCGCGCGCGCTGCGGTTCAGCAGCGACACGCGCAGGTCCTGTTCGAGCCCCGTGATGGCGTGGCTCACGCCTGACTGCGTCATCCCCAGGGCGCGCGCGGCGCCGGTGAAGCTGCCGTGGTCGGCCACGGCGACCAGCGCCTGCAGCTGTGCGTCGGTCA
>DASWMA010000431.1:0-13271 GCA_036399995.1 Longimicrobium sp.
GCACCATAGAATCTCACGCAGAGCAGCAGAGAAGCAGAAGAGATTGGTTGTTCTCTGCTCCTCTGCTGCTCTGCGTGAGACATGTCCTTTTCGATCTTCATCCCCCAACAAAGCCCTGCAACGCGGTATCACAGACGGCACGGAGGACACGGAGGATTTTCTCCGCGATCCAGCACGTCCGCAAGAAAACGCGGCCCCGCATCTCGCGGGGCCGTGTTTTCTCGCACCGGCATCTACGGTGATCAGGCGGAAGACCTGGCGGCCGGCCTCAGCCGTTGCCGCCCTGCCCGGCCTGGTAGCCAAGGACGAAGCCGGTCACCAGCAGCGCCAGCGGGTCTCCCCCGCCCTGCGCGCCGGCCAGGAACGCGGCCGGGTCGCTGCGCAGCGCGCCGGCGATCGCCTGCAGCCGGTCGGCCACCTGGGCGAACGCACCCGAGACGTCGGCGTGCGGCGCGGAGGCGGCGGCCTGGCCGGCGGGCGTGGGCTCGAGCTGCCCCTCGGGCGCCGTCCAGGCACCGGTGCTCTCCGCGGCCGGCGACGCGGCCGCATCCGCCGGAAGCTCCCAGGCGGGCTCGGGCTCGGCGCCGGCGCCGGGCGCCTCGAACAGCGGCGCCTCGGCGGCGGTCCACGGCGCGGCCGGCACGTCGGGCAGGTCGTACAGCTCGGGCTCGGGCACGTCCACATCGGCCGGCGCGTCCCAGGTGGGCTCGTCGGGGGTGGCGGGCGCCTCCCACGGATGCCCGGCCGGGGCGTCGGCCGGTGCCGCCCAGTCGTCGGCCGGGGCGTCGTGCGGCGCCTGCCACGGCTCTTCGCCCGCGGTGTCGGGCGCCTTCCACGGCTCTTCCTGGCCGGAGTCGGCCTCGGCCTTCCACGGCTCGGCGGGCTGCTCGGGAACCCAGTTGTCGGCGGCGTTCTCCACCTCGGGCGCCCACGGCTGCGCGTCGGCCACGAAGTCTTCGATCGGCGGCGCGCCGTCGTCCGCGTCGTCCGCGTCCTCGGTCTCGGCCACGGGCGGCAGCTGGTCGTCGGTGCGGATCCAGTCCATGAAGTTGGGCGTGTCGTCCGCCCGGATCTCCTGGCCCTGCGCCGTTCCCTCCGGCGCGCGCGGGGTGGGCACCTCCAGCCAGGGGAGGTCCTCGTCCTCGTCGCCGATCTCCAGCGCCCCGTCGGCGCCGGCGGCGGGCGCCTCGGGCTCGGGCGCGGGCGCCTCGAAGTCCCACGGCATCGGCGCGGAGGTCGGCGCGGCGTCCCAGCGTTCGGCTGCGCGCGGCTCGGCCGGCGCCTCTGCCACCGGCTCCGCCTGCTCGGCCGCGGGCGGCGCCGGCTCGCGGGCCGCGTCGCGCGCCGGCTGGTGCGCGGGCTCGTCGCGGCGGGGCGCGGGGTTGAACGGCGGGAACACGGTGATCGCCGGGATGGCGGGCTGATCGCTCATCTGGAGGTCGCCAGGGAGGAACGGGATGGCGTGACGGGGATTTCCGAGGGGGAACGTACGGCGCAAAGAGGTGGAAGTCAACGAATTCCCGCCGTTTGCGCCCCTTTCGCGCATCGTGCGGACCGGGCGCGGCCCGGAGCCGGCGGCGCTCCGCGCCCGCCCGTGTGCCGCCCCGGAGAGGCCGCGGTCCGGAACGCGTACCCCGAACACGGTGGCCCTTCGGTGGAGGCGATTCCACCGGAGGGCCGTCGTCGAGATCCGCGGGCGGCGGAGGCCGGCCGGCGGGCCGGGCTCAGGCCGCGCGGGCGGGCCGGGTCAGCACCAGGCCGGATCGCGCGAGCACTGCGTTTCGAAGGTGCCGGTGTTGTTGCAGACGCTCGGCCTGCAGGTGGCGAGGCACGTTCCGTTGTCGAAGTACGTGTGCTGCTGGCACGTGTAGTCCGCCGTTTCACACCCCATCAGGCAGGTGTAATCCTCCGTCCAGCTGTTCGCCTGTACCGTACCGCGCTTCCCCGACGCCTGCGGGAGCGGGTCGAAGGAGAGCACGAGGAGATCGTCCGGATCGAGCTTGAGCTTCGGACTCATGGCAAGTCTCCAGAGAGTGGGGGGCCGGGCCGTTGGGGACCATCGGTACCGCATTCTAGGAGGACGACGCCACTTCGTCAACAATAACGTCCCAAAAGGAGAACGACCCGGGTGCCACGACGTTCATCCCATGGCCTCGGCGCCCCGGTTACCGGCGCGACGAACGCTCGCCACCGGACGGGTCAGCCGCCCGCGTTTTCAGCCCAGCCGAAGCGGCCCAGCAGCGGGACGAAGGTGCAGTCGAGCACGTCTTCGTACGACCAGTGCGCGCCGCGGCGGCGCACCAGCACCAGCCGCTGCGCCTCGCGCGTGCCCACGGGCACCAGCATCCGCCCGCCCTCGGCCATCTGCTCCAACAGCGGCTGCGGCACCTCGGGCCCGCCGGCGGCCACCAGGATCGCGTCGTACGGCGCGTAGCGGCTCCAGCCGATGGTGCCGTCGCCCACCAGGATTGCCACGTTCGACATCCGCATCCCGTCCAGCACCTCGCGGGCGCGCGTGGCCAGCTCGCGGATGCGCTCCACCGAGTAGACGCGGTCAGCCAGCTGCGCCAGCACGGCGGTCTGGAACCCCGAGCCGGTGCCGATCTCCAGCACCTTGTCGTTCGGCCCGATCTCGAGCAGCTCCATGTACAGCGCCTGCAGCGACGGCTGGCTGGCCGTCTGCCCGAAGCCGATGGGGATCGGATGGTCTTCGTAGGCGCGGAAGGCCACCGCCTGCGGCACGAACAGGTGGCGCGGCACCCGGTCGAACGCCTGCAGCACGGTCATGTCACGGATGCCGCGCTCCTGCAGGCGGTTGATCAGCGCCCGCCGCTGCGCCACGTAGCGGTCGCTCATGCGTGCAGCTTCCAGCTGGCCACGTCGGCGATCAGCGCGTGGTTGGTCAGGTCCAGGTGCAGCGGGGTGACCGACACGTAGCCGTTGTCCACCGCGCCGAAGTCGGTCCCCTCGTCGGCCGCCCACTCGATGGTGCCGCCGCCGATCCAGTAGTACGGCTTGCCGCTGGGGTCCTGCCCCTTCATGTAGCTGTCGCTGAACACGCGCCGCCCCAGCCGCGTCACCTGCACGCCCTTCACCTGTGACGGGTGGATCGCCGGCAGGTTCACGTTCAGGAGCGTCTCGCGGGGGAAGGCGCCGGGGCGCACCAGCTGCGGAAGGAGGCGGGCGAGCAGCTCGCCGTAGGCCTCCAGGTGCTCGGGCTCGCGCCCGGTGTAGCTGATGGCCACCGCCGGCACGCCGAACACCGTGGCCTCCATGGCGGCGCTCACGGTGCCCGAGTAGAGCACGTCCTCGCCCATGTTCATCCCGTGGTTCACCCCGCTCAGCACGAAGTCGGGGCGGCGCGGAAGCAGCTCCTGCACGGCCAGGAACACGCAGTCGGTGGGGGTGCCGGTCACCGACCAGGTCCGCTCGCCCACGCTGCGGGCGCGGATGGGCACGTGCATGGTGAGCGAGTGGCTGGTGGCGCTCTGCTCGCGGTCGGGCGCCACCACGTGCACCTCGCCCAGCGGCTGCGCGGCGTCGGAAAGCACCTTCAGCCCGCGCGCCAGGTAGCCGTCGTCGTTGGTGCAAAGGATCAGCATTCGCTCTTCGGACACGCGCTTTCTCGGGAAAACCGTTGGAACTGCGTGGTTCGGCAGCGGCCTGTCACGGCGGGTTGAAGACGGCGGGTTGAAACCCGCCGCTGCAACGTCGGGAAGTCCGCCTTCGCGGACTGCACGCCGCCATCCGCGCGGAGTGCGGCGGCCGCTCCGACCCGTGCCCCCCCGCGCCGGCGCCGCCCCACAGCCTCGCGCGGTTTTGCGAGGCTTCCTGTCGTCGTAGCCTGCGGCTTCAGCCGCCTTTTGTAGATCGCCGCCTTTGCGGATCGCCGCCCTTTGCGGATCCCTGCCGACCGCCGCTCCGCCCGACCCCGCGCAGCGGAGCGGGCGCAGACGGGCGGCAACGTATCGCCGGGCGCGGGGCGAATCAACCGGACGGCGGGCGGGAGGGTCACCAACCGCAACCGCAGCTCGCCGGTGAATCGTGGCTGTCGAATTGCAGCCGATTTCTGAGAAGTCCTATCTCACCTCCACGCCCGGAGAAAACCGATGAAGAAGCTACGGCTCAATCCCGACGACCTGATGGTGGAGCCCTTCCAGGTAGAGGCTGCAGCGGAGGCGACCGGCACGGTGGTCGGCAATCAGTACTCGCGGCAGTTCGTCTGTGACACCCAGCCCGAAGCCAGCTGCGGCTACCCGGCCACCTGCGGCGGCACGAGCTGCGACTCGGGCTACCCCGTCTGCCGCCAGTGCAACGTCGACTGACGGACAGGCACCTCTCACCCAACGCGGAGAGAACCGATGAAGAAGCTGCGGCTGGACACCGACGACCTGACGGTTGAGCCTTTCGAGCTGGGACACACGGAGAAGCCGAGCGGCACCGTGGAAGGCAACGACTTCTCGGGAACCAACTGCCCCACCTCGCGCCAGTACAGCTGCGGCTACCCCGCTACCTGCGGCGGAGGCAGCTGCGACACAGGCTACCCGGTGTGCTACCAGTGCACCGGCCGCTGCACCGACTGAGCGATCAGAGCCCTATCAGGTCCTGTCGAAGAAACGACCGCAGCACGGCGCTTGAGCCATGCTGCGGTCGTTCGCTTCGTGACCGGACCAGACTCGCCGTCGCAGCCGAACGAAATCAACCCGACGGCGGGGTGAGGATCTCCAGCAGCTCCTCGAGCTCACCGCGCAGCGCGCGCACGAAGCTCTGCTCCAGCGCGCGCCCGGCGATCTCGGCCGCCGCGCCGTCCTTGCGCAGCTCCTCGATGCGCGCGCGGGCGCCCTCCAGCGTGTAGCGCTCGTCGCGCACCAGGTGCTGGATCAGGGCGATCAGCTCCAGGTCCTTCTGGCGGTAGACGCGGTTGCCCGCGCGGTTCTTGGGCGGGCTGAGCGCGGGGAACTGGGTCTCCCAGTAGCGCAGCACGTGCGGCTTCACCGCGAACAGCTCGCACACCTCGCCGATCGAATAGAACTCCCGCTGCGGCCGTTTCATCGATGGAGAAAGTCGTGGGATTCGAGGTGTGTCATGACGCTCCGGCGAGGCCGTACCCGCCCACCGGCGTCGTCACGGTGTGCGAGTCGAACCCCGCGATCAGCGGCCGCCCGCGCGAGATGGCATCGCGCACGGCGGGGAGCGAGAGCGACGCCTTGTGGCTGGCTTCGCTGTCCCACACCTCGGTGATCCAGATGGCGTCCGCGTCGGCGGGGTCGGTCGCCACGATGTAGCTCAGGCAGCCGGGCATGCTGCCAGTGCCCTCCAGCAGGATGGCGATCAGCGCGTCACGCTGCCCCGCCACTGCCCGCATCTTCCCGATCAAGCCGTACATCCCCGCTCCACGTTGCGATGCCTGCAATGCCGCGGGACCGGCCAGCGCGAACGCCGCCACCCCCGCCAGGAACTCACGTCTCCCGATCTCCACGGTTCCTCCTCTTCGCCGGGCCCGCCGCCCTCACCCTGGCGAACAGGCGCGACCCGTCGCGCCCTGTTCACCTGTCCCTCTCCCAAACTGCTGGGAGAGGGACCCTGGCTCGCTTCGCTCGCGGCTGCTTCGGCCGATGTGAGCCGCGCCGGCGCCGACCCACAGCCTCGCGCGGGGGAATTTGCGAGTGAACTCGCCGCTACAACGGCACGCAGTCCGCCTTCGCGGACTTCCCCGCGGAGGCATTTGCGCGAGGAGCCGGAATCCGCCCGAACAGCCTCGCGCAGTTTGCGAGGCTTCCTGTCGTTGTAGCCCGTGGCTTCAGCCGCCCGTCGCGGCCTGTCCGAAGCGAACTGCCCCTACCCCCACACCTCGGCCTTCGGCTCGCGCGTCATCAGCGTCACCAGCGCCTCGCGGGCGGCAAGGCCCTCGAAGAGGATCGCGTGCATCGCGTCGATGATCGGCATCTCGATCCCCATCTTCGCGGCCAGGTCGTGGGCGCTCTGGGCGGTGCGGACGCCTTCGGCCACCATCGTCATCCCGCCCAGGATGTCGTCCAGCTTGCGGCCGCGGCCCAGCTCCACGCCCACGCTGCGATTGCGCGACAGGGCGCCGGTGCAGGTCAGGATCAGGTCGCCCATCCCCGCCAGCCCGGCGAAGGTCTGCGGCTCCGCTCCGGCGGCCACGCCCAGGCGCGTCATCTCGGCCAGCCCGCGGGTGATCAGGGCGGCGCGGGTGTTGTTGCCCAGCCCCAGCCCGTCCACCACCCCCGCGGCGATCGCGATCACGTTCTTCAGGCTCCCGCCCAGCTCCACCCCCCGCACGTCGCGGGTGGTGTACACGCGGAAGTACGGCGTCTGGAACGCCTCCTGCGCCCGCCGCGCCGCCTCGGCGCTTGCCGACGCGATGGTGACGGCGGTGGGGTGCTCCAGCCCCACCTCCAGCGCGAAACTGGGCCCGGAGAGGAAGGTGCACGCGGCGCCCAGCGACGGTGGAAGGACGTCGGCCAGCACCTCGTCCATCGTCTTCAGCGACTCGTTCTCGATCCCCTTGCTGGCGCTCACCACCAGCGCGCCGGACCGCATGTGCGCCGCCGCCTGCGCCATCACCGGCCGCACCACGTGGCTGGGCGACACGGAGACCACCAGGTCGGCCCCGTCCAGCGCGCGGGCCATGTCCGTGGTGGCGCGGAGCGAGGGCGCCAGCTTCACCCCCTCCAGGTAGCGCGGGTTGCGGTGCTCGCGCTCGATCCCCTCGGCCACCTCGGGCTCGAAGCTCCAGAGCGTGGTCTCGGTCCCCTTCTTGGCCAGCAGGTTGGCCAGCGCCGTCCCCCAGCTCCCGGCGCCGATCACGGCGGCACGGCTCACGTCGGCTCCTCGGCGTCGGCGGTGACGGCGGCGGCGCCCACGGTCTCGGCGTCGGGCTGCTTGCCGCTGCCGAAGCGGCTCTCGGTGCCGTTCAGGATGCGCTTGATGTTCTCGCGGTGCGCGAAGATCACGAACAGGCACACGGCGCTGCCCAGGATCTTCACCTCGGCGGGAACGCGCGAGAAGGGCAGCAGCAGCATGGCCATCACCACCAGCGCGGCGCTCACCGACCCGGCCGACACCATGCGCGTGGTGCGCAGCACGATCAGCCACGTCAGCAGCCCCACGCCCACGGCCAGCGGCGCCAGCGCCAGGAACACCCCGGCCGAGGTCGCCACGCCCTTGCCGCCCTTGAACCCCATGTAGATGGAGAAGACGTGCCCCACGATGGCGGCGGCGCCATACGCCAGCCCCCAGCGCCAGTCGCCGCTGCCGTCCCACCCCAGCCCGCGGTGGTAGAAGAGGTAGACCGGGAAGAAGCCCTTGAGGATGTCGAACACCATCACCGGCGCCGCCACTTTCGCGCCCAGCACGCGGAAGGTGTTGGTGGCGCCCAGGTTGCCGCTGCCGTGCCGGCGCAGGTCGATCCCGCGCGCCAGCCGCCCGGCGATGTAGCTGGCCGGGATCGCGCCCCACAGGTACGAGAGAACCACGAACAGCAGCGGGCGGGTCATACCGGCTCCGGCGGGTGTGGATCGGTGGATCGCTGGAATCTGCACCGGCGGATGGAGCGACGGCAACCGCCGCGGGAGACCCTCGGACCGGGCGAGGCTGTGGGTCGGCGCCCGTGCCTGGTGCACGATGAGGTGTGGCCGCAGGGATCCACCGGCGGATGACTCCGCAGCAACACCCACGGGAAGCCTCGCAAACTGCGCGAGGCTGTGGGCCGCGCCACCTCTCGTGCTGCCGGCTTCTGTCGCTGGACCGGCCGTTCGCGACACCGGCGGATGCACCGGCGCTGGCTCCCCGCGCCAGGGCCGAGGCCGCAGCCTCGCGCAGTTTGCGAGGCTTCCTGTTGTTGTAGCTCGTGGCTTCAGCCGCCCGTCACGGGGCCAGGCGAAACGTGATCCCTCCGTCCTCACCACCTTTCACGGGCCCCGGCCGAAGCGCGCTAATCCTCGCCTTCGCCACGCTGGCGGAGCTCGATCCGCAGCGGCACGCCCTCGAAACCCCACGCCTCGCGGAAGCCGTTGTGCAGGTAGCGGGTGTAGGCCTCGGGGATCCCCTCGGGGTGGTTGGACCAGACCACGAAGGTGGGGGGCGCAACCGCCACCTGCGTGGCGTACAGCAGCTTCACCGGGTGGTTCATGTACGCGGGCGGCTTGGTGCGGGTCACCAGCGCGCGCAGCACGTCGTTCACCTGGTGCGTGGCGATGCGGCGCATACGCTGCTCCTGCACCTGCGTGATCATCTCCAGCACGCGGTGCACGCGCTGCCCCGTGTGGGCGCTGGTGAACAGGATCGGCACCCACTTCATGTACGGCACGCGCTCGCGGATCGATTTCTCGAAGGCGGGCGCGGTCATCGTCTCCTTCTCCACCAGGTCCCACTTGTTGACGATGATGATCAGCCCGCATCCCGCGTCCCACGCCTTCTCGGCCACCTTCAGGTCCTGCACGGTGAGCGCCTCTTCGGTGGCGTCCACCAGCAGCAGGCACACGTCGGCCCGCTCGATCGCGCGCTCGGTGCGGATCGAGGAGTAGAACTCGACCCCCTCGTCCATCTTGCTCTGCCGCCTGAGCCCCGCCGTGTCGATGAAGACCAGCGTCTGCCCGTGGTACTGCATGGGGGTGTCGATGGCGTCGCGCGTGGTGCCGGCCACGTCGCTCACCACCAGCCGCTCCTCACCCAGCAGCCGGTTCACGAAGCTGCTCTTCCCCACGTTGGGCTTGCCGATCACCGCCACGCGCAGCGTCTCGGGCTCTTCGCCCTCCACGTCGGGAAGGTCGGCCACGATGCGGTCGAGCAGGTCGCCGCTCCCCTTCCCGTTCGTCGCCGACACGGGGTGCGGCTCGCCCAGGCCCAGGTCCCAGAAGTCGTGGTGGGCCGTGGCGGTGGGCGCGCCCAGGTTGTCCACCTTGTTGACCGCCAGCACGGCGGGCTTGGAGGTGCGGCGCAGGTGCTCGGCGATGGCGTAGTCGAGCGGGTGCGGCCCGGCCTTTCCGTCCACCACCAGCACCAGCACGTCGGCCTCGGCGATGGCCGTGAGCACCTGCTGGCGGATCAGGCGGTCCATCGGTTCGTCGCTCCCCTCCACCATCCCGCCGGTGTCCACCAGGTAGAAGTGGCGGCCGCTCCACTCGGCGCGCGCGAAGTTGCGGTCGCGGGTCACCCCCGGCCGGTCTTCCACGATGGCCAGGCGCTGCCCCAGCACGCGGTTGAACAACGTGGACTTGCCTACGTTCGGCCGCCCCACCACGGCCACCACCGGAAGCTTCACCAGGTCCGTCCTGCCACAGGTAAACCGCCCCCCGGATGAGGGGCGGGAGAAAACTCGGAATCCGCAGTGTCCACCCCTGGCCGGGGCGGATGAATCCGCGGCAACAACCACACGAAGTCCGCCTTCGCGGACTACTGGCACCGGCGCGTCCGCGGATGCGTGCCGCGACACGGGCACCTCGGCGGCCTCAGCCGTACCTCCGTACCGAAACGGCGCGAGCGGCCCCCGTCACCCGGAGCCGCTCGCGGCCGGCGGCTGTGGCCCGTCAGCCGGCCAGCTGGGCGCCGCAGCTGGTGCAGCTCTCGGCACCGGGCTCGTACACCTCGCCGCAGCTGGGGCAGGCGAACACCACCTCGCCCTCGGTGTCCATGTAGTCGGCGATCAGCTCCAGCGCCTGCTCGGCCTGGAAGGTGGGCACCAGCACCCGCGCGATGCTCAGCTCGCCCAGGTCCATGGGGAACGAGCGGTCGGACTGCGAGTAGAGCGCCGCGTCGAGCCCCTCGGCGCGCAGGTTGTCCACCAGCAGCCGCGCCGACAGCTCGCTGCTGTCGCTGTACACCTGCGCGAACCCCTCGATCACGGGGATGGTGCGGTGCACGTCGCAGCGCGCCGCCTGCGACAGGTCCACGTCGTCGCCGCACACGGCGCGGCCGCAGATCACGCAGCGCGAGTGGGCCTGGCGGCCGGAATCGTCGTCGCAGGGAACGGGCGCCTGCAGCGCGCCGCACGCGGGGCACGAGTCACCCTCAGCGTAGCGGGTCTCGCAGCGAGGGCAGGTGAACGTGGCCTCGGCTTCAGTGGTCTCAGACAAGGACGGGCTCCGGTCCGGTCGGTCGGGTGGTTGGTGTCACGCGCGGAAACGTTCGCGTCGGACGCCGTTTGCGCAAGATCCATGCGGAGCCGGTGCAGGCCGGCGACGCCGCGGGCCCCCACCCTGGCGCTGCGCGCCTGTCCCTCCCCCAAAACAACCTGGGGGAGGGACCTGGGCTCGCTTCGCTCGCGGCTACTTCGCGCGTGGCCTCAAAGGAAATCGCGCCGTGCCGCCGCCCGCGCTGTTGAAGTCCGCGAAGGCGGACTGCGTGCCCTTGTAGCCGCGACTTCAGTCGCATTTTCCCCCGATCCCCGATCCCCGATCCCCCGATCCCCCGATCCCCCGATCCCCCGCCCTCCGTACCTCCGTACCTCCGTACCTCCGTACCTCCGTACCTCCGTACCTCCGTACCTCACGAAGAAGGGGCGGCCCCCGCCGGGAGCCGCCCCTCGTCCGTCCTGCCGCCGTTCGTCAGACCGCTATGGGACCAGCCTGTAGCGGAAGCTCGACGGGTAGCCGGTGCCCGTGATCGGGAGCTCGAAGTTGGCGGTGGCGTCACGCGCCGGGGCGGTGATCGTCACCGTGCCGCTGCCCACGTCGCCGCCGGGGCTGGTGAGCGTGAACTCGAGCCGCACGGGCGCGCCCGCGCGGGCCGCGCCGCCCTTCACCGTGCCCCGCACCGTGGTGGTGAGGCCCTCGGTGGTCAGGCTCACGGTCTCCACCGTCACCTGCATGCTGTCGGGGTTGGGCAGGCGCAGCGCGGCGTTGCGGTGCTGCGTCTCCACCGCCGTCTGGTTGCGCGCCTTGGCCTCGTCGGCCAGCGCGCGGTGCGCGGCGAACGCCACCAGCGCCTCGTTGCCGTTCAGCGGGTCGATGCGCAGCACCCGTTCGGTCACGGGGAGAAGGTCGGCCCAGCGCTGCATCTTGTACAGCGCCAGCGACTGGTAGTACAGCGCGTTGCGGTTGTTGGGGTCCGCGCGCAGCACCGCGCCCAGCAGTTCCACCGCCTGCTGGTTCTGGTTGGCGTTCAGCATCCGCGCCGAGGCGTCGAGCAGCCCGCCCATGGCCGCCATGCGCCGCTGCACCGCGTCGGTGTCGGCCGCGGCCGGGGGCGGCATGGCCACCAGCCGGCGGAACACGGGAAGGGCGCGCTCCTGGTCGCCGCGCAGGAACGAGAAGTACCCCACGTAGAAGGGGGCGTCGGTGTTGGTGCTGTCGAGCTGAGCCGCCAGCTCCCAGTTGCGGATCGCCGCAGTGGTGTCGTTGCGCTCGGCGATGGCCACGCGCGCCGCCTCGAGCGCCGTCCCGGCCAGCGCCGTGCGCATGGGGCCCACCTCGCCCGCGAACTCGGGGCACAGCTCCACAGTGCGGCGGAACATCGAGTCCGCCCGCATCACCTGGCTCAGCCCCGCCGCGGCCTGGCCGGCCACGAAGTAGTTGTAGGGGTTGTTGGCGTCGGCGGTCACGCCCTGCATCGCCTGGTCGTACGCCTGCTGGTACAGCTGCTGCTTCTGCGCCGCCTGGATCATGGGCAGCAGCGCGCGGTTCAGCGTGGCCTGGCCGGTGCCGGCCTGGTTGCTGGGGCGCGCGCCGCTGGCGCACGTCACCGAGAAGGTGGCGCGGCCGCCGCGCTGCGCCGCCGCCTCGCCGGCGCCCAGCGCCGTGGCCACCGCGGCCGCGCCCAGCGCGAACAGCAGCCCGTTCTTCATGTTCATCCCTGTCTCCCCCTGGTGGGTGTCGTTGCGCCGCCCGGGCCGCGGGCGGGTCCTCATGGAAGCCGAACGTCTCGCGGCCGGCCGCTACCCCTCGGCCGCCACCCCGTCTGCCAGCATGGCGCGGTACGCCGCCAGCGGGGTGATCCCCAGCTGCCGGGCGGCCGCCGCCACGTCTTCGTATTCGGGCTTGGCGCGCTCGCCCCCGCCGGGGAGGCTGGAGCGCTTCACCCGCACCTCGGTGCCACGCCAGCTCACCGTTTCCACCCGCCTCGGCAGCACCGTGCGTGCCGCGGCCCAGTGGCGCACGCCGATCGACGAGCCCGCGTGGAAGAGCGCGCCCGTCACGGCGTGGAGCCCGGCCGGCTCGGCCAGCGCCTCGATGCGCAGGCCCGGGCGGCCCTTCTTCATCACCAGCGGCGTGGCGGTGCAGTCCAGCGCCCCGGCGGCCAGCACCGCCTCCATCAGCGGCGGCACGTACTCGGCCGGCAGGTCGTCCACGTCGCACTGCACCACCAGGACCTCCGCGGTATCACCCGCGGCGGCCTGCGGCTCCACCAGCACCAGCCGGAGCACGTTGGGCCGGTCCTGCGGGTCGCGCGTTCCGGCGCCGAAGCCGCTGGCCAGCGGCGTGTAGGCGGCGGGCGCGGGGCGCCCGCCGGTGAGCGCGGCCAGCAGCGCGGCACCCGTGGGCGTCGTACACTCGCCCTCGAACGAAGGGTCCGTTACCTCCATGCCGTGCAACAGCTTGAGCACCGCGGGAGGGGGCACGGGGAAGTGCCCGTGCGCCATGTCTACCCAGCCGCGCCCCAGCGCCACGGGGCGCGTGTAGTACTCGGTCAC
Source organism: Longimicrobium sp. (assembly GCA_036399995.1). Classification (GTDB taxonomy): domain Bacteria; phylum Gemmatimonadota; class Gemmatimonadetes; order Longimicrobiales; family Longimicrobiaceae; genus Longimicrobium. Next base: position 12,653 of record DASWMA010000431.1, read on the forward strand.
CCCCAGCTCGGCGCAGCCGGCCACGGCGCAGAGGATGTCGATGATGGCGTCGAGCGCGCCCACCTCGTGGAAGTGGACGCGCTCCACGGTGGTGCCGTGCACCGACGCCTCGGCCTGTGCCAGCAGGGTGAAGACGTGCACGGCGCGGTCGCGCACCTCGGGCGCCACGCCGGTGCCCTCGATGATCTTGACCACGTGGTGCAGGTGCCGGTGCGCGTGCTCGTGCGGCAGCTCCAGCAGCAGGCGCGTGGCGGCGATCCCCTTGCGGTCCACCCGCTCGGCGCCGATGCGCACGTCGCCCAGGTTCAGCCCGGCCACGAACGATTGCAGCCACTCCAGCGGCAGCCCCAGGTCCAGCAGCGCGGCGATCGTCATGTCGCCGCTGATCCCCGCGAAGGGATCGAAGATCAGTCCGCGCAAGTCTCCCGTCCGTTCGGGTTGGATTGGAGGCGCGCAAACTACCCCGGCGCCGGGTCTCCGTCAAACGCGCGACGGGGTGGATGTCTGACGGATGGTGCTGGGTGCTGGGTGCTGGGTGCTGGGTGCTGGGTGCTGGGTGCTGGGTGCTGGGTGCTGGGTGCTGGGTGCTGGGTGCTGGGTGCTGGGTGCTGGGTGCTGG
>DASWMA010000432.1:0-2824 GCA_036399995.1 Longimicrobium sp.
AGCGAGCGGCCGACGAGCGCCAGGTCGCCCGTGCAGCATCCCGCGACGACGCCGGCCAGGTTGGCCGTCTGGCGGATGACGTCGTGCAGCGGCACGGACTTGGGGAGCACGGCGCGGGCCTCGCGCGTGTCCAGGCGCTGGCGCGGGAGCACCATCACGCAGCGTAGCGAGGGCGGCACGGGCAGCCGCACCACGTCCGGCGGATCGGCGGAGCGCACGAGCACCAGCCCGCCGAACAGCGACGGCGCCACGTTGTCGCCGTGCAGCGCGCCGCTGGCCACCGCCTCGGCCGCCAGCGCGTAGGGGAAGAGCTCCGCCGTTGGCAGGGGATGCGGGAGCAGCGCGTTGGCGGCCACCACGGCGGCCACGGCCGACGCGGCCGACCCGCCGATCCCGGAGCCCAGCGGGATCCCCTTGTCGATCGACACCGCCACGCCCAGCTCCGGCGCGTGGGCCGCCAGCAGCCCCAGCACCGCGGCGCCGGCCGTGTTCGCCGCCGCGTCCATCGGCAGCGGCCCGGCGCACCCGGTGACCCGGGCGATGGTCACCCCCGGGGTGGAGGTGCGCGCGACGGTGACGCGGTCGCCCGCGGCGGCGACCGGGTGGCCCAGCAGGTCGAAGCCCACGGCCAGGTTCGAGGTGCTGGCCGGTGCGAAGGCGGTGGCGCGGGTGGGCCCGGTCACGGCTCGCTCCCCAGGTAGCTGGCCAGCCGCAGCAGGTCGGCGAAGACCCCCGCGGCCGTCACCTGCGGGCCGGCGCCGGGGCCCTGCACGATCAGCGGGTTGGGCGTGTACCGCCGCGTCTGGAACTGCACCAGGTTGTCGGTCAGGTTGAGGCGGGCGAAGGGATGCTGCGCCGGGTAGCCGCGCAGGCGTACGCTGGCTTTGCCGCTGCGCTCCACCACCCCCACGAAGCGCAGCCGCTCGCCCCGGGCGTGCGCGTCGCGGCAGAGCCGGGCGAACGCGTCGTCGTGCCCGCGCAGGCGGCAGAGGAAGTCGTCCGCGTCGCCGCCCTCCAGCTCCGGCGGCACCAGCCCTTCCAGCTCCACGTCGGCCAGCTCGATGCGCAGCCCCATCTCGCGGGCCAGGATCACCACCTTGCGCGCCACGTCGGCGCCCGACAGGTCGTCGCGCGGGTCGGGCTCGGTGAAGCCCTGGCGCCGCGCGTCGGCCACCAGCTCCGAGAAGGGGCGCTCGCCGTCGAAGGCGTTGAACAGGTAGCTCAGCGTTCCCGAGAGCACCCCCTCGATGCGCTCGACCTGGTCGCCCGTGGCGATCAGCTCGCGCAGCGTCTGGATGATGGGGAGCCCGGCGCCCACGGTGGTCTCGTACAGGTAGTGCGCCGCCGGGCCGCGGCCCAGGCGGCGCAGCTCGTCGTAGTACGCCATCTCGAGCGTGTTGGCGCGCTTGTTGGGGGTGATCACGTGGATCCCCCTGCGCATCCACTCGCCGTAGCGGCGTGCCACGCCCTCGTCGGCCGTGCAGTCGATGATCACCGTGTGCGGCAGGTGGTCGGTCTGCACGTGCTCGACGAAGGCGTCGAGGTCGAACGCGTCGCCCTGCGCCATCGCCTCGCGCCAGCCGGCCAGCGCGATGCGGCGCCGGTCCAGCGCCATCCGGCTGCGCCCGGCGACGCCGCGCACGCGGATGTCCACCCCGCGCTCGTCGTGGATCGCCTCCACCCGCTCGGCCAGCTGGTCGAGCAGCTCGGCCCCCACCGTTCCCGCGCCGATGATCCCCACCGACAGCGTCTGGCGCGACAGGTACAGCCCGGAGTGCACCGCGCGCAAGGCACGCTCGCCCTGGGCGCCGTCCACCACCACCGAGATGTTGCGCTCCGACGAGCCCTGCGCGATCGCGCGGATGTTGATCCCCGCCCCCGCCAGCGCGCCGAAGAAGCGCGCCGCCACGCCGGGGTGCCCCGCCATCCCGTCGCCCACCACGGCCAGCAGGGTGCAGCCGGCGTCCACCTCGGCCGCCTCGATCAGCCCGTGGTGCCGCTCGGCGAAGAACGCGGCGTCCACCGCCTGCCGCGCGGCGGCCGCCGCCGCGGCGGGAACGGCCAGGCAGATGGAGTGCTGCGAGCTTCCCTGCGAGACCATCAGCGCCTGCACCCCCACGTCGCGGAGCGCGGCGAAGAGGCGCGCGGCGGTGCCGGGAACGTCGCCCATCCCCGGCCCCTCCAGGTTGAGCAGCGCCACGGCCTCCACCGACGAGATCCCCTTCACCCCGCCCAGCGGCGCGCCGTCGGCGTCGATGCGGGTGCCGTCGGCGTCGGGGCGGAAGGTGTTGCGGATGTACACGGGGATGCCGTGCTCCACCGCCGGCCGCATGGTGGCGGGGTGGACGACGCTGGCGCCGAAGTGGGCCAGCTCCATCGCCTCGCGGTAGCTGAGCCGCTCCAGCACCAGCGCGTCGGGCACCAGGCGCGGGTTGGCGCTCATCACGCCGTCCACGTCGGTCCAGATGTGGATCTCGCCGGCGCCCAGCAGCGCGCCGAAGATGGAGGCCGAGTAGTCGCTGCCGTTGCGCCCCAGGGTGGTGGGCACCCCGGCCGCGGTGGAGGCGACGAAGCCGGTGATCACCAGCGGCTCGGGGATCCCCCCGCGCGCCTGCGACCACGCCCGCAGCCGCTCGCGCGAGCCGGCCCAGTCCACGCGCACGGCGGCGTCGCCCGGCTCGGCCACCAGCACCTCGCGCGCGTCGAGCCAGGCGCCGCCCGCGCCGCGGCCGGCCAGGTGCGCCGCCAGCAGCCGCGCGCTCCACACCTCGCCCAGCCCGGCCACCATGTCGGCCGCGCCGCGCGGCGAGTGGCGCACGATCCA
>DASWMA010000433.1:0-1764 GCA_036399995.1 Longimicrobium sp.
GCAGCACGTCGTCCACGTCGGCGAACTCGCGCTCCATGGCCTCGCGCACGGCGGTCAGCCCGGGGCCGTCCAGCAGCTCGGCGGCGGTCTGCAGGTGGCGGTCGTGCAGCGCGGCCAGCTCGCGGCGGTAGGCGGCGTCGCGGGCGCCGGCCAGCTCCACCACGCGCACCAGCGCGTTGGTCACCCCGGCCATCGCCGAGACCACCACGGCCCGGCGCGGCTCGGGGCGCGCCAGCACGATGTCGGCCACGGCGCGGTAGCGTTCGGCGGTCGCCACGCTGGTGCCGCCGAACTTGTGGACGATCAGGCGGTCGTCGCTCATCTGCTCCATGGGGTGGGTGGGGCCGAAACGCGAGCGGCCCGGGATCGCTCCTCGGGGCGCTCGCGTTGCCGGGTGTGTCGTCGCGCGCCGGCGCGTCGGCCTCGAGCCGCGGCCCGTCCGGGGTCGTGGCGGCAGTCGCGCGGGTGGTGCGTCGGGCCTGGATGACACTGATGGTACACATCGCGCCGAACATCTGTCAAGCGCTCCGCCGAATGGCGCCTTGGGATCACGGCAAGTGCACTTCGTCGACATCCGGCTCTCCAGTCCGGCCGGAAAGGTGGACCCACGCGGGATCTCCGGGGGGACACGATGACGACGGGTGCGGCTGCACGGAGATACGCGACTGCCTCGACGTCCTGGCGGGGCACGGGAGCCGTCACGGCCTGCTTCGGAGCAGGTGTGGAGTTGCACGAGCCTGTCGATCCGCTGCACCGGCGCGCCGCCCGGCGAGGAGCGGTGCGCCCGGTCCCGCGCCCACGACGGCGACAGGTACAGCCGCGGATGGAGCGGCGCAAGCGGCGGACGAACGAAGCCGCCTCGCTCCACGGTGGGCGAGGCGGCGCCGGCATTCGGTCGAGCTGGCGGGTGTGGAGCTAGCGCCAGATCGAGTCGGTCGCGGCATATCGCCAGTGCGCGACGCCGTCGTGGCCGGAGCAGGTGCCGGATCGGTTCCGGCTGCCCGAGAACTGGCCGTCGTTGCACAGGGCCGTCATCTGGGCCGGCCACGCCGACGGCCGTGCGGGCGGAGGCTGGGGCACCGTAAAGCTGAGCAGCGCGCCCGTGACGAATGACGCCGCGGCGGCCGCGTACGTGCCCCACCGCAGCGACGACGCGCGGGTCGTGGACGGGTCAGCCAGTCGGACCGTGGGGGGCGGCGGAGCCGCCAGGTTCACGTCGCGTCCCCCGGCGTTCACCTTGTTGCCGTCGCCAAAGATGTTCAGGTTGATCGTGACTCCTGGGACGGAATCTGCGTGCACGTCCATTGCAGCCGTTCGATTGTTCTCGGTTGATGAATTGCCATCCGGTTTGCGCCACCGCAGGGACCGCGTACATCAGTCATCCAGCTACATTCAGGTGAGATCAACGGAGAGTCAAGGAAATTAGTTTCATGGATCGCGTACCAAAGGTGTCATCTGTGAGAGCCGGCCGCGCGTGGATCGCTCGCGGCCGCGACCACCTCCGCGGCGCGCGACCGTAGCCCGCGGCCGGGTCGCCCTCTGTCGCAATCCCTCGGCGGGAGATTATTTGTTTGCGGCGGGACCGGCCCGGCTCCCGTCCTTCCCTCCAGTGCCACGACACGCCGATCCTCCTGATCCCCACATCCATGCGACGTATCCACCTGCTCGCCGCCGCCGTCTGCGCCGCATCGCTGGCCACCGCCGGGTGCGCCGCGGCGGGCGCGGGATCGCAACAGGGCCGCACGCTGCGCCCGTTCCGCAGCG
>DASWMA010000434.1:0-3001 GCA_036399995.1 Longimicrobium sp.
CCACCTGGGCCTCACCGACCGCCACGTTCCGGCGCTGATCAAGATCGCCACCGATCCGGCGCTGCACGCGGCCGGGGACAGGGACCGCGCCGCCTGGGCGCCGATCCACGCCTGGCGCGCGCTGGGGCAGCTGGGCGCCACCACGGCCGCGGCGCCGCTGCTGGCGCTGCTGCAGCGCGAGCACGGCAACGCCTGGGCGTTCGACGAGCTTCCCGTGGTGCTGGGGATGATCGGGCCCACCGCGCTGGCCGGCGCCACCCTGCTCCTTTTCGACGAAGAGCACCCCGACGCGCTGCGGATGGCCGCCGCCCGCATGATGGTGGAGGTGGCGCACGACTATCCCGAGCGGCGCGACGAGGTGGTGGCGATCCTGTCCAAGCAGCTCGAAGACTTCGCGCACCAGAGCCCCGGCCTCAACGGCTTCCTGGTGGCCGACCTCGCGGAGCTCGACGCCAGGGAGGCCGCCCCTGCGATCGAAGCGGCCTTCGCGGCCGGCGCGGTGGACCTGACCGTGTTCGGCGACTGGGAGGACGTTCAGGTGCACCTGGGGCTGCTGGAGCGGCGCATCACCCCACCCACGCCCTGGAGCCCGCTCGCGCCGGACGAGGAAGACGCGCCGGTCTCCGGCCGCGTGCCCGACGACGGCACCCGCGCGAGCGCCCGCGCCCGCAGCCGCCGCAAGGCGCAGAAGCAGTCTCGCAAGCGCAACCGGAAGAAGTGATCCCGCGCCTCCGGGCGTCAGTGCGAGGTGTGACCGGCGCCGTGGCGGTGCGGCACGTCGTTCCGGATCGGCGGCAGGGTGCGCAGGTAGCGGTAGATGGCGCGCAGGTCGTCGTCCGCCATCCGGCGCACCTGGCGCCACGGCATGAACGCGTGCAGCGAGTCGCCGCGCGGGTTCACGCCCGTGCGGAGGGTGCGCAGGAAGTCGTCCTCGCTCCAACGGCCGATCCCCGTCTCCACGTCGGGCGTCAGGTTGGCCGGGTTGGCGGGGAAGGCCTTCGGCGGCGTGGCGTCGCCGGCGTACAGGCGGGCGCGGTCGTGCGCCTGCTGCACCCCGCCGCGCGGCGTGTGGCAGTCGGCGCACAGGCCCGGGCCGTCGGCCAGGTACCGCCCGTACTCCGCCGTGGGCCCGCGCTGCGGCGCCGTGCCGGCCGTCGTCCGCGCGGGGTGGAGGAAGAGCACCTTCGCCATCCGGAACACCAGGTTGGGCCGGTTCTCACCTCGTTGCGCACCGGCGGCAGGCTCTTCAGGTAGGTGGCCACCGCCAGCGCGTCGGCGTCGCTCATCCCGCTCAGCCACTGGTACGGCATCACCGGCGCCAGCAGGCCGCCGTGGCGGTCGTTCCCGTTGCGGACAGCGCGCACGATCTCGGGCAGGCTCCAGCTTCCCAGCCCCGTGGCCGCGTCGGGGGTGAGGTTGGCGGCGCGCACGGTGCCCAGCCGCCAGGTGCTGAACGCGATCCCCCCGCTCAGCGGCCCGTCGGGGTTCCGCCGGTCGGCCGCGTGGCAGTGCCCGCACACCGACACGTTGCGCACGATGTACTCGCCGCGCGCCGCGAGCGCCGCCTGCTCCGCCGCCGGCACCGGCGCCAGCTTCGGCAGCGGCACCTCCCCGCCGCCGCACGCGGCGAGGGTCGTGATGGAGAGCAGCGACACGGTGGAGCCGAGCGTCGGCCGGGTGGAACGGGCGGGGTGGAACGTGGGGCGGGTCATCCGCGCCTCCAGGCGATGGTTCGCGGCGGGTCCTGCGCCTGCGAACGTTCGCCGCAATCGCCACGCCGGGCAAAAATGGCGGAACTCCTCGGTTTCTCGCATTCCCGCCGCAACAGGGTGCGACGATTCACGCCGTGTGGCGTCGCGCAGCGGTACGATCTACGCAGGTTGCGCCGGCCACCCCGATGGCGAACAACGCGGCAGTGCGACTTCTGCAGAAGCCCGACCGGGCACTTGCAGCATGGCGAGTCTCTGCCGAAGTATCATCCTGGTGCGCACCACCATGGAGGAGACCAATGGCTGATCATGATGCTGTGCCTCGCAAGCGCGGGTCTCCGGCGCTCGAGGCGATCTGCGAGCCCGAGTGGCTCGACTGGTACAGTCTCACCCCGCAGGAGCGCTGGCGGGAAAGCATGAAGCTCTGGGAAACCTTCCGACTGCTTGGAGGATCGTTTGATCCCGAACCAGATTCTCAGAGTCCTTTCTATTTTAGAGAAGCATCGCGTCAGCTACCTGCTGATGGGAGGACAGGCGTGCGTTTTATACGGCGCGGCGGAGTTTAGCCGTGACATGGACGTCACCGTGCTTGCCTCGCCAGACAACGTGGAGCGGCTTGGCACGGCAGTCGAGGAGTTGAATGGGCAGGTGGTTGCGATCCCCCCGTTCCAGAAACGGTACCTGGACCGTGGTCACGCGGTGCATTTCTGGTGTCGCGACCCGTCGGGTGATGGGATTCGCCTCGACGTGATGTCCAAGATGCGCGGGGTCGACGAATTCCCGCAGTTGTGGGCACGCCGCGCAATTGTGGCGCTGGAGGATGATACAGAGGTGCCGGTTCTGGCGCTTCCTGATCTAGTCGCGGCCAAGAAGACCCAGAGAGACAAAGATTGGCCGATGGTCCGCCGGCTCGTAGAATCCAACTATCAAGCATTCTACGATCAACCGGATTCCACACGGATTCAGTTCTGGCTGCGGGAGCTGCGTACACCGGAATTGCTGATCGAAGCAGTCGATCGGTTTCCCGCAGAAGCCCAAGCCGCGGTGGCAACGCGTGAAGCCGTTGAGGCGGCCCGAAGAGGTGACCTCGACGCCGTCCGCCGAGCGTTCGATGACGAGGTAGCACGCGAGCGCGCCGCGGATCGCACATACTGGGCACCGTTGCGCCGGGAACTGGAGCAGCTTCGGTGGAGCCGAGGCGATACGACGTGAACTCACCCTTTGTGATGTGTTCACCTCGGCGCACGGGGCTTGCAAGCCACCTGTCGCGCCCGCGAACGGCAGCTTCACGG
>DASWMA010000435.1:0-2989 GCA_036399995.1 Longimicrobium sp.
GCTGGTGCGCGAGATCGCCGCGCGCGGGCACGAGGTGGCGTCGCACGGCTTCGGGCACGACCTGGCGTACGCGCTTACCCCCGAGCGCTTCCTGGGCGACGTCCGCCGCGCGCGGGAGCTCCTGTGCGAGCTCTCGGGGCAGCCGGTGGAGGGGTACCGGGCGCCCTCGTTCTCCATCACCCGCCGCAACCCCTGGGCGCTCGACGCGCTGGCCGAGGCCGGGTACCGCTGGGACAGCAGCATCTTCCCGGTGCGCCACCACCGCTACGGCATCCCCGACTTTCCCGGCGCGCCGCGGCGGATCGCCTGGGCCGACGGCCGCGCGCTCGACGAATACCCGATGACCTTCAGCGACGGGCCGCTGGGGCGTCTCCCGGTGGCGGGCGGCGGGTACTTCCGCCTCTTTCCCGCATGGGTGCTGCGCCGCGCGTGGCGAAAGCTCGACGCGCGCGGCGAGACCTGCGTCTTCTACCTCCACCCCTGGGAGCTGGACCCCGGCCAGCCGCGCGTGCGTACGGGGGTGATCGGCACCTGGCGCCACTACACCGGCCTCGGCGCCACGGCGGGGCGGCTGCGCGAGTGGCTGCGCGCCTTCCGCTGGACCTCGTTCCGCCGCCACCGCGCCGAGGGCGGCGTCCCCACGGCCGTGCTGCCGCGGGCGTGGTTCGACGCGCCGGACGCGTCGCTGCCCGCCGACGCCGGCGTGGCGGCGGCCGGCGGAGGGGCGCGATGATGGCCGCGCTCACCCCCGCGCTGCTGGCCGCCGCCTGTGCCGCGGCGCTCGCCGCCACCTGGGCGGGGACCGGCGCGGTGCGCCGCTACGCCGTCGCCCGGCAGGTGCTCGACATCCCCAACGAGCGCAGCTCGCACACCGTGCCCACCCCCCGCGGCGGCGGCGTGGCCATCGCCGCGGTGCTGCTGACGGCGGTGGCGGCGATGGGCGCGGCGGGCGTGCTGCAGGGGGGAGTGGCCGCCGCCCTCGCCCTGGGCGGCGCGGCGGTGGCCGGGGTGGGGTGGCTCGACGACCATCGCCCGCTTCCCGCGTGGCTCCGCGCGGGGGTGCACTTCGCGGCCGCCGCGTGGGCGCTCTTCTGGCTGGGCGGGCTCCCCGAGCTGACGGTGGGGTCCGGCCGCGTCCACCTGGGCGCGGTGGGAACGCTGCTGGGCGCGGTGGGGATCGTGTGGGTGACCAACCTCTACAACTTCATGGACGGCATCGACGGGATCGCCGGCGTGGAGGCGGTGACCGCGGGGGCGATCGGCGGGGTGCTGCTGCTGGCGTGCGGCCAGGGCGGGCTGGCGGCGGCGGCCTTCCTGGTGGCGGCCTCGGGCGCGGGGTTCCTGGTGTGGAACTGGCCGCCCGCGCGGATCTTCATGGGCGACGCGGGGAGCGGGCTGCTCGGCTACGTCTTCGCCGTGCTGGCCGTGGCGTCGGAGAACGCGCGGGCCGTGCCGCTCCTGGCGTGGGCCGTTCTGCTGGGGGTGTTCGTGGTGGACGCCACGGTCACGCTCGCGCGGCGCCTGCAGCGGCGCGAGCGGGTGCACCAGGCGCACCGCTCGCACGCGTACCAGCGCGCCGTGCAGGGCGGGCTCTCGCACCTTTCGGTCACCGCCACGGTGGCGGTGGTGAACCTGGTGCTGGGCGTGCTCGCGGCGCTCGCGGTGCTGCGTCCCGCCCTCCTCCTGCCCGTGGTCGCCGCGGCCGTTGCGCTCCTGCTCGTCCTCTACCTGGTGGTCGAGCGCCGCGCCCCCATGCGCCGCGCGAGCTGAGCCCCTTCTGCTTCGACACCATCGGCGCCGGCCCGGATTTTCCGAACGGCGGGTCACACGGAGAAACGGAACGGTCCTTCGGCGCTGTCCGAAGCTGGCCGGCCCGCCTCGTTGCCAACGTCTTCCGCCGTCCCGCCGCCCGGCGCGTCCTCCTGACCGCCGGCGGTCCCGGCGATGCTTCCCCGACGGTGGAGTCCGCCTGATGAACCGCTTCTGGCTGCTGCTGCGCAACCTCTGGAGAAAGCCGATGCCTGACGTGAGCGCTGCGCTCACCGAAGGAACCCGGGTCTTGCCGGACGGCACGCGCGTCACCCTGTCGCTGCATCCGCTGGGGGACCTGGTGCTGCCGACGGGGCAGATCGTCGCGTCCGACCCGTTCATCGCCGACGACCTGCCCTACACGCGCGGCGTGGCGCCCGGGCGCTATCCGGTGCTGGTGAACGTCGCCCGGATCAACACCGACTCCAGGGTGGCGTACGCGATCGTGCGCTTTTCCGGGCAGCGGCCGGTGCGATGGGAGATGGCGCTGTACCCGGAGCGCGACCCGGCCACGCTGAGAGAGGACGAGATCGTCGGGTACGGCGTGGACTCGGGAGCCGGGTGCTTCATCGATGCCGGCACCGTGAGGATCCTGGTCGAGCGCACCACCGCGGACTACGGCGAGAACCAGGATCTCGGCGAGCGGATGGCGAAGACGTACGTCGACACCTGGTCATGGGTGAACTACGTGCTGGATCCGGACACCGGGGCCAACGTCATCGCCTTCAGCTCCGGCTGGGGCGACGGCGTGTACCCCTCGTACTGGGGCCTGGACGAAACCGGTGCCCCCGTGTACCTGGTCACCGATTTCCGGGTGTTCTCGCCGTTTCGGCGAAGGCGGTGAGCGGCCGGGTTCGGTGAGACGGGAGAAGGAGAACGACCGGGTGCGGGCGGCGGAGGCGCGCCGCGACATGCGCGAGTTTCTCACCGACGCGAAGCGGAACCCAAAGAAAGCCGCATGAACCTGTCCCACACCGATCCTCCAGGGACTGAGAGTCTCACGCAGAGCAGCAGAGAACGCGGAGGAGGATTGGTTGTTCTCTGCTGCTCTGCTGCTCTGCGTGAGACATGGTCTTCGGGATCTTCTTTCCGGAACGATGCTCTGTAACGCGGTATCGGTTCTCCGTTTCCTCCGTTGTACTCCGTTCCTCCGTGTGACCCTCCAGCGATGTCGGTCCAG
>DASWMA010000436.1:0-2523 GCA_036399995.1 Longimicrobium sp.
GCCCCGTGTGGGTGATCGCGCCGGTGGCCGGCGCGCTGGCGCTGTGCGCGGCCGACGCCGCCGCCTTCGCGGACGAGGCGCGGGCGGTGCGGCTGGTGAACGGCGATCTGGCGCGCGAGCTGGCCCGGATGCCCGCGGGCGACACGGTGTTCGTGGCCGTGCGCCGCCTGGAGGGGCACGCCTGGACGGGCCCCGGCGCCACGCTGCAGCGCTACCTGACCGGCGTGCGCCGGATGCCGGCCCACGCCGCGCCGGTGCTGGCGGACCTGCACTGCGCGCGGGCGGCCGAACGCCTGCGGCAGGCGCCCCTCCCGGTGGGGATGATCGCCTACAACCAGGATTGCCCGAAGCTTACCGGGCCGGCGCGGGTGGTCTCGCGAACGTACGGGGCCGTGGACCTGCTCTCGCTGAGCAGGGTCGAATCGTCGTACCTGGTGCGGATCTGGCCTCCCACCACGGCGGCGGCCGGCGCCCCGTAGCCGGCGGCCTTCTGCGTCGTATCCGCAAAGAACGACAAGGGTCACACGGAGAAGCGGAGGAGAACGGAGGAAACGGAGAACCGCGATGAAGTTCTCCGTTTCCTCCGTTCTGCTCCGTGCCTCCGTGTGACCCCCAGCGGTCGTGGTCCGGCGACGGGGTCCGGATTCGAGGAGGACTCGTCAGCCGCCCGCGTAGTCGACGTAGAAGTCCGGGTTCTCGTGCAGGCGCAGGCGGACGAGGCGGACGGCGCCCAGCGCGGGGGCCAGGCGGTCCCAGACGAGCAGGAGGATGTTCTCGCTGGTGGGGATCTTCCCGCCGGGCGCGAACTCGGGGACCACGTGGTTCAGGTGCTGGTGGTCGAGCGGCTCCAGCACCTGCTCGCGCAGCACCCGGTCCAGGAAGCCCAGGTCCACCGAGAAGCCGGTCGCGGGGTCCACCTCGCCTTCCACCGTCACCTCCAGCAGGTAGTCGTGCCCGTGGCCGTGCGGGTTGCTGCACGGGCCGAACACCTCGCGGTTCCGCTCGTCGCTCCAGTCGGGGCGGTGGTAGCGGTGCGCGGCGCTGAAGCGGACCCGGCGGGTGAGCTGCATCTGCGGCATGGCGGCGTGAATGGAACGTTTCGTGGCGGGGCGGCATCATAACGGGGGCGGTGCGAAGCGGCCAGAGCGCGGACTTGCGCGATTTCCTTTCGGTCACGATTCGGTACGCCTCTTGCGTAAACCGCTTGCAGTCCGCAGCGAAGCCCGTCTCCGGCAGTTCGCCTGTTTTCCCCCGTGTCCTGATGCTGTCACCGCTTCTGGCCAGTGATCCGCCCGTGCGTTCCCAGTCGCGAGAGCTCGCAGCTCCGCGGCTGAGCACCTACGTGCCTCCGCGCGCCGACGTGGACAACCCGCCGCTGGTGCTGATCGCCGAAGACCACGAGGACAGCCGCGACGCGCTGCAGACGCTGCTCGAGGCGCTGGGGTATCAGGTGCGGGTGGCGGGGAACGGGGCGCAGGCGGTGGAGGTGGCGCACGGCACCCGCCCCGACCTGATTTTGATGGACATGATGATGCCCGAGGTCGACGGCTTCGCCGCCACGCGCATGCTGCGCGCCGACGAAGGCTTCCGCGAGGTGCCCATCATCGCCATCACCGCCATGGAGGGCGCGCGCGATTCGGTGCTGCAGGCCGGGTGCAGCGACATGGTGCTCAAGCCGGTGGACATCCGCGCCTTCCTCGAGAAGGTGCGGGTGTGGCTGGGCACCGGCCAGCGCCGCGGCGGCGACGCGTAGGCCGCGAGCTCGATCGGTAGACACGAAGCCCCCGCCGGAAGCATCCGGCGAGGGCTTTTTCGCGTCCCGTCGCGTGGCGGGCGGCTACTGGTCGATCACCTGCGTTCCCGCCGGCGGGGTGAAGGCGAACAGCGCGTCGCCCAGCGAATGGTTCACCCGCAGGTTGCGCAGCTCCAGGCGGCGCACCGAGTCGTTCTCCTCGGTCATCTCGAAGCGGCGCACCATGCTGTCTTCGCGGTCCACCCACACGCGGATCACCTTGTACGGGCTGCTGCGCCGGGGAACCAGCGTCAGCGCGTACGTCGGCCGCCCCGCCACGGTTTCTTCGCCGTTCAGCGTGGCCACGAAGCGCTCGGTGGCGTTGCTCAGGAACTGGCGCTGGAAGTCGGCCTGCTCGCCGCCCTCGGCGATGCTGGTGCGCACCACCTGCGTGCGGTCGCTGCTGGGGTAGTAGATCCAGAAGTGGCGCCCGTCGGCCACCATCACGTCGCCCGCGGGCTCGGTGAAGCGCATCAGGAAGCGGTCGGGCTTGCGCTGGTACAGCTTGCCGCGGCTGGTGCGGTCGGTGTTCAGCAGCGGCACGTGCAGCGTCTGCACGAAGTCCGCCTCCAGCGTCCGGATCCCCGCCGCCGTCTGCTCCACCCGCCGCAGGATCGCGTTGGCGTCCTGCCGCCCGCCGCGCGCGGGTGCCGCCGCCGGCGCCGCCGCGCCGGGCGTGGCGGGAGATGCGGTGCCGCTCCCGGCGGACACCGGTGCGTCCGCGCCGGGGG
>DASWMA010000437.1:0-1773 GCA_036399995.1 Longimicrobium sp.
CCGTACGGCGCCGTCGGCTCCTCCACGCCGTCCAGCATCCCGCGGAAGAACCGCTCGTGCTCGTCGCGGCTCACCCCCAGGCGCGCCCGCGCCACGTAGCCGCGGAACGGCAGCGGAGCCGGCAGCTCGGCCTCGCGGCCCAGCAGGTGCGCCGAGATCTCTTCCCGCAGCACCTCCAGCGACTCGTGGTCGCTGGTCAGGTGGTGCGTGAGCATCAGCAGCAGCCAGCGGCCACGCGCGCGGTCTTCGGCGATGCACGCCCGCAGCAGCGGCGCGCGCCCCAGCTCCATCCGGTAGTGCCGGGGGTCATGGCGCTCCCAGAGCTGCCCGGCCGCATCCCCGGCTTCCGCATCCAGCTCCACCTCGTCCACCGGCAGCGCCGCCTGCCGCCAGACCACCTGCACCGGCTCGCGCAGCCCCTCCCAGGCCATGGCCGTCCGGAGGACGTCGTGGCGGTCGATCACCGCCTGCAGCGCCGCCAGGTGCTGCTCCAGGCGCGCGCGGGTGTCGAACTCGGTCACGCTGGGCGTCAGGTACGGGTCGCCCTCCTCCGACAGCAGGTGGTGGAAGAGGAACCCCTCCTGCAGCGGGGCCAGCGGGTAGATGTCCTGCACGTTCGCGGCTCCGCCCGGCACCTCCGCCACGATCCGGTCGATCTCGCCCTGCGTGAGCTCCACCAGCGGGAGCATCTCCGGCGTGAGGTGTTCGCACCCCTCCGGGATCGCGTTCGCGGGGACCTCCACCTCCAGCGACGCCCGGCCAACGGCCAGCGCCAGCTCGGCCAGCACCGGGGTGGTGAACGGTGCCCGCACGTCGGTGTGCAGCCCCACCCGCCGCATCCGCTCGATCAGCTTGATCGCCAGGAGCGAATGCCCGCCCAGCTCGAAGAAGTGGTCCCACCGCCCCACCCGCTCCACGCCCAGCACCTCTGCCCAGACCTCCGCCAGCGCCGCCTCCACCTCGCCCAGCGGGGCCTCGTAGCCGCGCCGCGCGTACGCATCCCCCTCCGGCGCCGGCAGCGCCTTGCGGTCCAGCTTCCCGTTCGCGGTCAGCGGCAGCCGCTCCAGCGGGACGAAGGCAGCCGGCACCATGTACTCCGGAAGCTCCCGGAGCAGGTGCTCGCGCAGGACCGCCGCCTCCCCGTCGCCCACCACGTACGCCACCAGCCGCGTCTCGCCGGGCACGTCCTCGCGCGCCACCACCACGCAGTCGGCCACTCCCCCGCTTCGCCGCAGCGCGCCCTCGATCTCGCCCAGCTCGATGCGGAAGCCGCGCACCTTCACCTGGAAGTCGGTGCGCCCCAGGAACTCCAGCGTCCCGTCTACCCTCCAGCGGCCCAGGTCGCCGGTGCGGTACATCCGCGCGCCGCCGCCGGCCGAGAACGGATCGGGGACGAAGCGCTCCGCCGTCAGCCCGGCGCGGCCCAGGTAGCCGCGCGCCACGCCGGCCCCGCCCACGTACAGCTCGCCGGGGACGCCGACCGCCGCCGGCGCGCCGCGCGCGTCCAGGACGTACATCCGCGCGTTGGCGATCGGCCGGCCGATGGCGGGCGCGCGGCCGTCCCCGGCCGGACACGGGTGCCAGGTCGAATCGATGGTGGCCTCGGTGGGGCCGTACAGGTTGACCACCTCGCCCACGCCCGCGGCGCGCGCCTCCGGCACCAGCGCCGCCGGACGCGGCTCGCCTCCGCAGACGAGGACGCGGCAGGGGAGCGAGCGGTCCGCCGGAAGCGCGCCGAGCACCGCCTGCAGAAGGGTGGGAACGAACTGCGCG
>DASWMA010000438.1:0-10907 GCA_036399995.1 Longimicrobium sp.
AGGCGGGGAGACCTGCAGGCACTCCCGTACCCCGACGAGACCTTCGACCTGGTGCTGCTGAACGAGGTGCTCGAGCACATCCCCGACGACGCGGCCGCCCTGGCGGAGGTGCACCGGGTGATGAAGCCCGGCGCCACGCTGATCGTGTTCTCGCCCAACCGGCTCTACCCGTTCGAATCGCACGGGGTGTACTCGCGCAGGTCCGACGCCCGCATCCCGCCGTACGTGCCCTTCATCCCGTACGTGCCGCTGCGGGTCGGGAAGAAGGTGTTCCGCTACTGGGCGCGGAACTACTGGCCCGCCGAGCTCGCCCGGCTGCTGCGCGACGCGCGCTTCGAACCGGTGCGCCGGACGTACGTCTGGCAGACGTTCGAGAACATCTCGGGTTCGCAGCCGAAGCTGATCAGCCGCTTCCGGGGGGTGCTGCGCGCCGTCGCGGGGGGGCTGGAGAAGACACCGCTCCTGCGGGCGTTCGGCGTCTCGCAGGTCCTGGTCGCGCGCAAGGCGGCGTAGGCCCGTTCCGCGCCGCACGCCCGGTGCGCGGCGGCGACCGTGCCCCGGCCGGCGCCGACGGGGTGGCGGCGATCGCGGCGCCGGAGCCGCGGCCGCCCGCGTGCCGCAGCCTCCCCCGAGTGGCGCGTCCGCGGGGGAGGCGTCGTTTTTTCAGGTTCATCGCGGATTTAGTTGCAGCAGGTCTCCTGCTCGCTTGCAGCGATCCTGTCGACGAGTGGCTGCAGGTGGCGCTCGCGCTGAGTATCGAAATTTTTCGGAGAGACCCTCTCCACGCTTCGGCAATCGTGAAAGGCTCGGCTGTCTCAACGGCTCGATCAGGGGGCGATGAGGCGAGCCGGGCCGCCGTGCACATCCTCCGCATCGAGGGTGGATGACGCTGGCTGCACCGTATCCACGAAGGCTGGAGCGACGCACGGAGGCTGCGGAAGGCTCGGGTTCCCCCTGAGGACGCAGTTGGCGAAGCGTTCAGGCGCAGCAGACCGGGTGAACGACGGAAGGGGGGGCCTCAAAAAATTTCGATACTCAGCGCATTCCAAACCTGCAGCCACTCGTCGGCGAGCCCGGCGCTGACGCGTCTGGTATGAACAAGAAACCGCCGGTCTCCTGAATGCACCGGCGATCATCCTCGGGGCGTCCGGAGGTCCGGTGGGCTCAGGCTGCAACTGAATCGACGAAGAACCTTTTTCAACGCCGTTGCAAACCCGCGTGCGCCCGCCGGGCGAACCGCGCGCGGAACGCGCCCGCGTGCCGGGAGAGCCGCCGGCGTGGATGAACCCCGGGGGGCGGCGGCGGGGTACGGGAACGGCCACGCGGCGCACGGCGAACCGAGCCCCGATCCGCCCTCGTCCGGCCGCTGGACGGACGGGCCGGAATCGCCCGGCCGCCGCGGGAGGTGATTCCCGGCGCTCCGCCCCCGTGCTCCGTCTTCCCGATCCTGGAACCCGTGACCAGACCCGCCACACGACTTCGGCGTCTCCTGCGCCGCGTGCGTCCCTTCGCCGTCCTGGCCCTGCCGCTCGCCGGCGTGTGCCTGGCCGGTGCCCGGGCCGGGGGGCAGACCCCCGCCGCGGGGCCGCGCCCCGAGCCGGTGCGCGGCGAGGTGTTCGTGGGGAGCGAGGCCGAGCGCTACCTGCGCGTGCTGCAGCTTGCCGGGCACGCCCCCGTGTACCCGTGGGGCGTGCGCGGCCTGGGCGCGCGCGACCTGGACCGCGCCGCGCCGGCCGACAGCGCGGCCCACCCGTGGGCGGCCGCCGTGGACTACCGCCGCCGCCCCGGCGCGCGCGTGACGCTGGTGGGCCCGGGGGTGGTGGGCCGCTACAACTCGGCGTTCCCCTTCGGCGGCAACGACGGGCCGGTGTGGGCGGGGCGCGGGTTCACCGGCTCGGCCACCGCCGGCGTGGCGGTGGAGGCGGGGCCGCTCACCCTGGTGCTGGCGCCCACCGTGTTCGTGGCGCAGAACAGCGAGTTCGCGCTGATCCCCAACGGCCGGCCCAGCCCCGACGAGCGCTTCATGGACCCGCGGGCGCCGTACCAGATCGACCTGCCGCAGCGCTTCGGTGACGGCGCGTACCGCCGCGTGGACCCGGGCGAGAGCACGTTGCGGGTGGACGCGGGGCCGGTGTCTGTGGGCGCCTCCACCGCGTCGCAGCAGTGGGGGCCGGCGATCGAGCAGCCGCTGGTGCTGGGGAACAACGCCGGCGGATACCCGCACCTGTTCGTGGGCACCTCGCGCGCGGTGAACGTCGGGCTCGGCCGGCTGCAGACGCGCGTGGTGTGGGGGAGCTTGGCGCAGAGCGCCTATGCCCGCGGCGACTCGGTGGAGCCGCGGCGCTTCATGTCGGGGTGGGTGCTGACCTTCTCGCCCCGGCCGTGGCCCAGCCTGGAGGTGGGGGCCGGGCGCTTCTACCACACGCCGTGGCCCGCGGGCGGGCTCGACGCGGGCGACTTCCTGAAGCCGTTCCAGGGGTTCCTCAAGACGCAGCTCGACAGCACCGACTACCCCGACCTGCGCGGCGACCCCGACAACCAGCTCGCCTCGGTGTTCGCCCGCTGGGTGCTCCCCCGCGCCGGCTTCGAGGTGTACGGCGAGTACCTGCGCGACGACCACAACTGGGACCTGCAGGACGCCCTCCTGCAGCCCGACCACCAGAGCGCCTACACCCTGGGCTTCCAGAAGCTGTGGCACCGCCGCGAGGGCGCCCTGCTGGTGCTGCGCGGCGAGGTGATGAACGCCCGCCGCTCTACGCTGGCCAACGTGCGGAACCAGAACCTCACCTACATGCACTACGCCACCCCGCAGGGGCACACGCTGCGCGGGCAGGTGCTGGGCGCGCCCGACGCCTACGGGGGCTCCGGGAGCACCGTGGCGCTCGACCGCTACTCGCGCAGCGGGCGCTGGACGGTGCGGTGGGACCGCGCCGACCGCGGCGAGCGCGCCGCCGCCGACTCGGTGCACCCCGCGCTGGACGTGACCCACGCGCTGGGGATGGAGCGGGTGCTGCTCCTGCGCGGCGCCGAGCTGACCGGGGGGGTGCGGGGAGTGTGGGAGATGAATCGCGGCTTCGGGGGCGACGCGTTCAACCTGAACGCCACCCTGGGGTTCCGTGCCCGCCTCTAGGCCCTCCCTGTTCCGCGGCTTCCGCCTGGACGAGGCGGTGGCGCTGCGGTCGTGGGCGCTGCGCACCCTGGCCGTGGCGCCGGCGCAGCCCCCGCCCGGCTGCACGCCGGGGAGCTGGGCGGTGTTCCTGCACACCGAGCGCTGCGCCCACCCGCTCTCGCAGCGGCTGGCCCGCGCGGGGATCGAGCTTTCCCCCGGCGCCGCCGCCGTGCTGCGCACCTTCGCCGAAGCCGAGCTGAAGCGCGTCCTATCCGTGATGGCGCAGATCCACCCGCTGCAGGCGGTGGCGCGCGAGACGGGGTGGGCGATCGTGGTGATGAAGGGCGGCGTGCTGGCGCCCCACCCCGGGCGCGCGGTGGACGTGCTGGACCTCGACCTGCTGCTGGAGCACCGGCAGGCGCGCGCGCTGGCCGCCCGTCTCGACACCGCGCTGGGGTACGTGGCGCTGCAGCCCGACCCCCACCCGCGCGCGGGGATGGCGCACCTGGCGCCGCGCGTGGTGCCCAACCACGTGCTGGTGGAGGTCCACGAGCGGGTGAGCGGGCTCGACGCGCCCGAGGCGCTGCTGGAGCGGGTGGAGCCGCTGGACGGCGCGCCCGGGCTGTTCCGGCTGCACCCGCGCGACCACCTGCGCCACCTGCTGGAGCACGGCGTCCGCGACCACCCCGACCGGCGCGGCAGCCTGCGCGACCTGCTGCTGGTGGCCGACGCCGTCCGCCGCGTCCCCGACGCCACCGGCGACCCCGCGCCGGCGGCCGGCGGGGCCGTGGCGGTGGCGAACCTGCTCGCCATGGGCCGCGCCCTGGCCGAGGGCCACCCGCCCACCGACGCCTTCGCCGCCGAAGCGGCGGCGCGCTACCTGGTCGCCGGCTACGTGGGGCGCTGGCTGGCGCCCACCAAGTTCACGCGCGACCTGGGCGGCGCGCTGGCGGCCATGGTGTCGCACCCGCGCGAATACGCCTGGCTCTGGGGCCACACCCTGGGCCGGCCGCTGGGCGCCGCCTCGTCGTACCGCTCGCCCGTGCTGCGGTATGCGGCGGTCGTGGGCGCGCCGGCGCTGCGGGCCACGCGCCTCCTGGCCGCCTCGGTGGCCGCCGTGCCGTTCGTTCCCTGGGCGCGCGCCGCCGCGGGGCCGCGCCGCTGAGGTCCGGTGCGAGCGGGCGTTTCTCCGGGTAACGGCGTTTCGTTCCCTTTCGCCGCCTTTCTCCAGCGGCGCGGTGCCTGATCCGGCGGGTCCGCGGCCGGATGGGAACAATCCCTGCAGCGAGCTTCACCGCCCGGCGGGCCGCCCGTCCGGCGCATTCACCAGGCTCCCCCCCCCCGATCCCCATGCTCGGTGCAGAGCAGAAGCAGCGTGCCGCCGGGTCGCTCCGCCTTCGTGGCTGGGCGCTGGAGGTGCTCGCGGGGCACGCGCCCACCCTCCCCCCTGTGGCCGACGCGGGCACGTGGGACACCTTCCTGCGCGTGGAGCGCTGCGCGCACCCGCTGCGGCGCGGGCTGGCCGCCGCCGGGCTGCTCGACGCGCTCGACCCGGCCGCGCGTGGCGTGCTGGAGCGGCGGGGCGTCGGCGAGGCGGTGACCGCGCTGGCGGTGCGGCACGAGGCCGCGCACGTGGGGAAGCTGCTGGATGCGCGGGGGTGGCGGGGGATCGTGCTGAAGGGCGGGGCGGCGGTGGTGGGGGGCGCGTGCGAGGTGGACGCGGTCGACCTGGACGTGCTGGTTCGCCCGGAGCAGTGCCAGGCCGTGGCCGCCGAGCTGGACACGTCGGGCTATAGCCGCAAGAGCGCCGACATCGCCCCCGACGCGCCCAACCGCCACGAGATGGCGGCCCGCACGCGCCACCGGGGCATCCCGGTGGAGGTGCACTTCGCGCTGGCGCCGCCGCTGGAGGGCGACCCCTGGGCCGGCGCGGTGCCGCTCGAGGTTCCGGGGCTGCTGCGGCTTTCGCCCGCCAACCACCTGTGGCACGTGCTGCAGCACGCCACGCTGCACCATTCGGAGCGCCGTGGGCTGCTGCGCGACGTGCTGGTGGCGGCCGCCGCCGTCCGCTGGTGCTCGGGCGACGAGCTGCTCGAGGTGGAGCGACGCTGCGCTGCGCATCCGCGCGGCGTGCTGCCCGGGCGGATGCTGCGGATGGCGCGCGCGCTGGCCGGCGGGCGGGTGGAAGACCCGTTCCGCCGCGAGGCAACCATGGCGTACCTGGTGTACATGACGATGCTGCGCTACCGCCCGGCGCACGCCCTGCTGCTGGCGCTGCAGCGCACCGCCTTCGCTCTGGTGCACGGCCACGGCGAGTATGGCGGCCTCTGGTACGGCTCGCACGTCAGCGCCATTCCGCGCGGCTACGCGGGCGACACGCGGCTCGACGCGCGCTTCCCCGCGGCGGGCGTGGTGGGGCGCGTGGCGTGGCGGTCGGCGCACCTGGCGGCCGCGTTTGCGCCGGCGGCCTGGCTGGCGCGCACCGCCCGGCGGCTGGCGGACCGCGCCTGAACGGTCGGGCACCGCGGTCCTTGCGCGGCTCTCCACCTCGTGCCCGTCACCGGGCAGGTCGGGGACGGCGAGAAGGACGTGGGGTTGGGGCGTGTCCCTCCGCTGCGCTCCGGGCCGGGCTGCGCGCGCGGTAGGCAACGATACCGCCGATGCCAACCGCGCCGGGCCACCGCCGCGCCCGCCATCCAGCCGATCCCTCGACTTCCGTCCGCGCGCGGCGGCGTCCCGGCCCTCCGGGCGCGCATCCCTCACGCATCGTGGCGTTTCCACCGCATCGCGCGTCGGCCGGGGGATCCGCCGACGCGCGGCCGCGCGGCTCCGCGTCCGTCGTGACGACGGTGCCCCCGGCGACCCGCGACGTGGCCGGACTCGGCGGGCACCCTCGACGGATCACCGCGCGGGACACGTCCGCTCCGGCGTCGGGGGGCGAGCGAGCGCCCAACCTCTCGCGAGCCGCGCGGAACCAGCCTGCCCATCTCCCCGCTCGGCATCCACCCGGCCGGCCGGGGTGCCGGTGCGGGGCCGTTCGGCGCGTCCGGGTTGCCGCTCGGGGCGCCCGCGTCTATACTTGGCGCGCTTTTGCCCCGCACCGCCTTCAAGGACCCGCCATGCCGCTGGACCCTGCAGTGGAGCAGATGATCGCGCGCGCCAAGGAGAGCATCGCGCGCAACGCGTACGTGGCGGCGCTCGAAGACCTGCAGTCGGTGGCGGAGCGGCACCCCGGCTTTGCCGACGTGCAGAACCTGATCGGCCTCTGCCTGTCGATGGTGGGCCGGCCCGAAGAGGCGCTGGAGGCGTTCGGCCGCGCCACCACGCTCAACCCGGGGTACGTGGAGGCGCACGTGAACCGCGCCATCACGCTCAACGACCTGGGGCGCACCGACGAGGCGCGCGACAGCTTCCAGCGCGCCGCCGAGGCCGACGAGGAAAAGGCCGGCGGCCAGCGCTTCTCGAGCGCCGCGGCGGCGCGGCTGGCCAACATGCACGCCGAGCTGGGTGACACCTACGCGCAGGCCGGCGCCGGCGACGAGGCGCTGGAGGAGTACCGCAAGGCGGCCGGGCTGCGCCCGCAGTTCATGGACATCCGCAACAGGATGGCCCGCACGCTGATCGAGATGGGGCGCGCCGCCGACGCGGTGGCCGAGCTGGAGACCATCCTGGCCGAGAAGCCCAGCTTCGTGGCCGCCCGCGCCAACCTGGGGCTGGCCCTGTACCGCGCCGGCCGCCTGGACGACGCCGAGCGCGAGTGGCGCCGCTGCGAGCAGCAGCAGCCCGACAACGCGCAGATCTCCGGGTTCCTGGGGATGCTGGAACGGCAGCGCGAGGCGGGGCAGGGCTAGACTTGGGGACTGGGGACTGGGGACTGGGGACTGGGGACTGGGGACGGTCCGGGCGGGGTGTCGAATCTTCGTTCACGCCACCCTGGCGGGCCGGTGGGAAAGCATCTGACGGAACCGACGCGCCGCGCCCGCGCCGCCGCCGAAAAGGCAGCACCGGCGCGGCGCGCGCCTTGCGAACCGCCCTGTCCGCACCGCTGCCGCGGCGCGCGGATGGGAAATGAACAAGCCCCCGCCCGGCGGGGTACTCGGGCCACATGACCATACATCGCTTCGGGCGCCGGGCCATCTCCGCGCTCCTCATCGCCGTTTCTCTCTCCGCCTGCGCCGCCTTCCGCAGGGAGGCCCCGATCACGCCCGAGATCGCGCTGGTGCGCGGCCTCAACGCGTACCGGGCCCACCGCTACACGCGCGCGGCCGACCTGATCAAGCGCTGGGTCGACGCCAACGCCGCCGGCGACCCGCGCATGCCGGGCGCGCTGCTGGCGCTGGGCAACTCGCACATCCACACGGGCGAGCACCTCACCGCCAGCTCCGAGCTGCTGCGCCTGGTGACCGACTACCCGCAGGCGCCCGAGCAGCAGGAGGCGCGCTTCCGCCTCTGCCAGGCGTACAACGGCCTGTCGCCCCGCGCGCAGCTCGACCAGCAGTACACCGAGACCGCCATCACCTACTGCCAGAGCTACGCCGGCTACTACCCGGCCACCCCGCAGGCCGACACGGCCCGCGCCTGGGTGACCGAGATGCGCGAGAAGCTGGCGTACAAGGCGTACCTCAACGGCGAGTTCTACCTGCGCCGGCAGGCCTTCGACGCGGCCGTCATCTACTTCAACGACGCGGTGAACGGCTACCCCGAGACCAAGTGGGCGCCCGCCGCGCTGGCCCGGGTGGTGGAGACCTACCGCCGCATCGGCTACCGCGAAGAGGCCGAGGAGGCCCGCCAGCGGCTGCTGCGCGACTTCCCGCGGAGCCCCGAGGCCCAGACGCTGGCCGCCGCGCCCCCTCCCGCCCCGGCGGGGGCCGCGCCGCGCGACAGCGCCACCGCCGCCGCGCCGCCGCCCACGGCCACGCCGTAGCGCCGGGCGCGCGGCGGCGGTGGCCGGGGTGAAGCTGGGCATCTTCGGCGGGACCTTCGACCCGCCGCACCTGGGGCACCTGGTGGCCGCGGCCGACGCCGCGCAGGCGCTGGGGCTCGACCGCGTGCTCTGGGTGCCCGCGGCGGTGCACCCGCTCAAGCTGGGCTCGGTCCAGGCGCCCCCGGCCGTGCGCCTCGAGATGGCGCGCGCCGCGGTGGAGGGCGACCCGCGCTTCGCGGTGGACCCGCTGGAGCTGGAGCGCAGCGGCCCCAGCTACACCGTGGACACGCTCCGCGAGCTGCAGGCCCGCAACCCCGGCGCCGAGCTGTACTTCCTGACCGGCGCCGACAACCTGCGCGACCTCCGCCGCTGGAAGGAGCCCGGCGAGGTGGCGCGGCTGGCACGGCTGGTGGTGGTGTCGCGCCAGGGCGAAGGGGTGCCCGAAGGGCTGCCGTACCCGGCCGTGGCGGTGCCGGTGACCCGCGTGGACGTGTCGAGCACCGAGGTGCGCCGCCGCGTGCGCGCGGGCGAGACGATTCGATATCTGGTCCCCGGGGCCGTGCGCGCCGTGATCGAGCGCCACGGGCTGTACCGGGGGTGACATAACGGTTCCGGCCAACGGAACGGAAGGGTCTTTGAGGACATGTTGAAGAGCGTGATCCAGGCGGTGTTCGGCACCCGGCACCAGCGCGAGCTGAAGCGGCTGCAGCCCATCGTGAACGAGATCAACCGGCACTTCGAGCTGCTGCAGGGGATCTCGGACGAGGAGCTGAAGGGGCAGACCGAGAAGTTCCGCGCCCACATCCGCGAAGCCACCGAAGAGGTGCAGGCCGAGCTCGAGGAGCTGCGCGAGCAGAAGCGCAGCGCCGAGAGCGCCGCCGAGCGCGAGCAGCTGGCCGTGGAGATGGGCGAGGTGGAGAAGCGCCTGACCAGCGCCATCGAGGCCGCGCTCGACGAGATCCTCCCCGAGGCGTTCGCCACCGTCAAGGAGGCCTGCCGCCGGCTGGTGGGCACCGAGGTGAGCGTGACCAACCAGTCGCTCACCTGGGACATGGTGCCCTACGACGTGCAGCTGATCGGCGGGATCGTGCTGCACCAGGGGAAGGTGGCCGAGATGGCCACCGGCGAGGGGAAGACGCTGGTGGCCACCCTCCCGCTGTACCTGAACGCGCTCACCGGCCGCGGCGCGCACCTGGTGACGGTCAACAGCTACCTGGCCCAGCGCGACAGCGAGTGGATGGGCCACGTGTACCGCTGGCTGGGGCTGACCGTGGGGTGCATCGACCTGCACGAGCCCAACACCCCCGAGCGCCGCGCCGCCTACGCCGCCGACATCACCTACGGCACCAACAACGAGTTCGGCTTCGACTACCTGCGCGACAACATGGTCCACGAGCTGGGCCACCGCGTGCAGCGCGGCCACGCCTATGCCATCGTGGACGAGGTCGACAGCGTGCTGATCGACGAGGCGCGCACCCCGCTCATCATCAGCGGGCCGGTGGGGAACGAGACCAACGAGGCGTACGCGCGCTACAACCCGTCGGTGAGCGACCTCTTCCGGCGCCAGAACCGGATCGTCAACGACCTGATCGCGCAGGCCGAGAAGGACATCGAGGGCGGCGACACCTACGCCGCCGGCGAGAAGCTCTTCCTGGCCCGCCGCGGCACGCCGCGCAACAAGCGGCTGCTCAAGATGATGGCCGACGACCCCGGGCTGATGAAGCACGTGCAGAAGGTCGAGCGCGACTACATGCAGGAGAAGAAGGTGCACGAGCTGGAGGAGGGGCTCCTCTTCAGCATGGACGAGAAGGGGCACAACGTGCACCTGACCGACCAGGGGCTCGACGTGCTGGCGCCCGACGACCACGAGGCCTTCGTGGTGCCCGACATCAGCGAAGAGGTGCACCGCGTGGAGCAGGACCCCACGCTGGGGGTCGACGAGAAGCGCGACGCCATCGCCGCGCTCGAGCGCGAGTACGCGGAGAAGAGCGAGAAGATCCACGTCATCCACCAGCTGCTCAAGGCGTACACGCTCTTCAACAAGGACGAGCAGTACGTGATCCAGGGCGGCGAGGTGATGATCGTGGACGAGTTCACCGGCCGGATGATGGCCGGGCGGCGCTGGTCCGACGGGCTGCACCAGGCGGTGGAGGCCAAGGAGGGCGTGTCGGTGAAGGCCGAGACGCAGACGCTGGCCACCATCACCATCCAGAACTACTTCCGCATGTACGACAAGCTCGGCGGGATGACCGGCACCGCCGAGACCGAGGAGGGCGAGTTCCACCAGATCTACAAGCTCGACGTGATGGTGATCCCCACCAACCGCTCGGTGCGGAGGGAAGACCGCCACGACCTGGTGTACAAGACCAAGCGCGAGAAGCTGAACGCCATCATCACCGAGGTCCAGCGGCTGCACGCCATGGAGCTGCCGGTGCTGGTGGGCACGGTAAGCGTGGACGTCTCGGAGACGCTGTCGCGGATGCTGAAGCGCGCCGGGGTGCCGCACGAGGTGCTGAACGCCAAGCACCACCAGCGCGAGGCCGAGATCGTGGCCCGCGCGGGGCAGCCCGGCGCGGTCACCATCGCCACGAACATGGCTGGCCGCGGCACCGACATCAAGCTGGGGCCCGGGGTCACCGACCTGCGCACGCTGGGGTGGCTGAAGGCACGCGAGGTGGACCTGAAGCTGGTGTCCACCATGGCCGACCCCGAGCAGGTGATGGAGCTCGACGGCAAGCCCGACGACTTCATGGTGGAGACGGGCGGGCTGCACATCATCGGCAGCGAGCGCCACGAGAGCCGCCGCATCGACCGGCAGCTGCGCGGCCGCGCCGGCCGCCAGGGCGACCCCGGCGCGAGCCAGTTCTTCCTGTC
>DASWMA010000439.1:0-9673 GCA_036399995.1 Longimicrobium sp.
GTCCCGGCCCTCCGGGCGCGCATCCCTCACGCAACCGCGCGAGAGATGCGGCCCCCGAGGGGTGTCAGGGGTCCCTGAACCGCTCCGACGCCTGCAGCGGGTCCTGGTACAGCAGCAGCGCGGCGGCAACCGCCGCCACCGCGTCGTCCTGGGCGCCCTGCAGGTACACGGCGCCGGCGTTCGTCACGTCCACCGCCGCCACCGCGCCGCCGTTGTCGCGCGCGATGGTGTACCCCGCGGTCGCGCCGACCCGCCCGCCCCTCACCCGGTCCGAGCCGGTGACGGCGTACGCCGGGTCGCCCGTCACCCGCCCCGACAGCGGCCGGTCGCGCGATGACTCGAGCATGATCGTCCGCAGCGCGCCGCCGGCCATGGTCATCTCGCACTCCAGCGTGCGCTTGGCCATCCATTGCACGTTCAGCGTCTGCGCGCCCTCCCCCTCGGCCAGGCAGTTGACATCGGCCACCTTCGCCCCGCCCCGGTTGAGCGCGAACTGGTAACGCTGGCGGTACTCGCCGTGGTCCGTCCGCAACGCCCCCGACTCCTCGGTGCCGCGAGTCCAGGAGCGGCGCACCGGGTCGGTGGCATACCCGCCGAACGACAGCCGCTGGTTCACCAGCACCCCCTGCCGGCCGCTCACCGCCACCGGCGCCACGGTCGAAAGCTCGCCCGGCACCGCATACCCCACCGAGCTGCAAGCCGCGGCCGCGAGGGGAAGACAAAGCGCAGCCACCCTGTGGATGCGTCGCATGTTCAGGTCCTTTCTGGATGGATCGACGTCAATTCCAGCAACAACAGCGGGGATATACGAGCCATCCCCTCCGGAAGTGTCAACGCAAAAGTGCCCAGTGCCCAGTGCCCAGTCCGCAAAGCGCGAACGACCCTGCGCTCCAAAGCAGTTGAAGCCTCCCGCAGTTTGGGAGGCTTTCCGTCGTTGTAGCTGCGGCTTCAGCCGCCTTTCGACCCTCGGCGCGGGGCTCGAACCCGGCGGCGGCTCCGAAGCCGGCAGCGCGCCATGATCACCCGCCGACGACGAACACCTTCCGCGGCTGCAGCAGCTCGCCGTTCCGCTCGGCGATGGCCAGCAGCGTGCCGCCCTCCGACGCCAGCGCCACGGGTCCCACCGCGGGGACATCCGGCGCCGCCGGCACCGCCCGTCCGAAGCGCAGCGCGGCGATTCCCTCCTCGTCCACCCGCGCGCGCGGCAGGTGCGCCACCGCCTCCAGCGGCGTCAGCATGGCGGCGCGCACGCGGGCCTCGTCGTCCAGCTGGTCCAGCGGCACCGCGCGCTCCACCGAGTGCGGGCCCACGCGCGTGCGGCGCAGCGTGCGCAGGTGTCCCCCCACGCCCAGAGCGCCGCCCGCGTCGCGCGCGATGGCGCGGATGTAGGTGCCCGCGCCGCACTCCACCTCGAACTCCACGTCCGGCAGGTCGATCCCCAGCAGGCGGATGGCGTGGATCGTCACCGTCGACGGCTTCCGCTCCACCTGCTCGCCCCGGCGCGCGGCGGCGTACATCCGCTCGCCGTCCACCTTCTTGGCCGAGTACAGCGGCGGAAGCTGCTCGATGGTCCCCACCTGCGCCCGCAGCGCCGCCTCGATCTGCTCGCGCGTCACCGCCCGCCACGCGTCCGATCCCCCGATGGTCTCGCCGGTCAGGTCGTCGGTGTCGGTCGTGGCGCCCAGCCGCAGGGTGGCGACGTAGGTCTTGGTGAGCCCCGTCAGGTACTCCGCCAGTCGCGTGGCCGGGCCCGCGCACACCAGCAGCAGGCCCGACGCGAACGGGTCCAGCGTGCCGGTGTGCCCCACGGCGCGCGTACGCAGCGCGCGCCGCACCCGCGCCACCACGTCGTGCGAGGTGGGCCCCTCGGGCTTGTCCACCGGCAGCACGCCGTTGGGCTCCGCCCCCGCCAGGCTCGGCTGCGTCACCTACTGCGCCGCCCTCGGCGTGGCCGCCGCCGCGGGCGCCGTGGCCGCCGCCGGCGAGCCGCTCCAGAGCGAGATCGTGGCCGTCACGAAGTTCACCCCCGCGTGCGTCTCGCGCAGCCACCCCACGTAGCGGGCGCTGGTGTCCGAGAGCGCGGCGGGCGCCAGCCCGGCGGTGCCGTACGTCGACTCGGGCTTGAACACCAGCCGCGGCTCCAGGTCGCCGTTGCCGTCGAGCCGCCAGCGGATCTCCTTCACGTCGCTGATGTTCCTCGAAACCAGGCTCTGCACCTGCAGCTGCGCGGCGTCGTAGCGGTCGGCGGGGATGTACAGCAGGTGCTCCACCCGCTGCTCGCCGTCGGGGTCGAACCAGGTCTCCACCTCCTGGGCCACCTTCCCCATCCCGATCACGTCGGCCACGGAGTACTGCGAGAAGCGCGCGGTGGGGTACGGGCCCGACGCCGCCTCGCGGCTGGCGCGCAGGTAGGCCGTGTCTTCCGGCGTCACCGGCTCCAGCTTCAGCCCGCGCACCGAGTACCAGATGGCGGGCGCGTACACCTTGCTGTCGCTGCGGTTGACCATGTGGAAGGTGGCGCGGGCCAGCACCAGGTCGCCGCGCCGGCCGATCGCCTCCAGCGTGGGCGTCACCACCAGCGCCGCCGGCTGCCGCGCGGGCACCACCACCTCCTTGTAGATGAAGGTGTAGCCGCCCCACACCGCCGCCACCAGCAGCGCGAACGCCTGGATCGCGTCGCGCATCACGGCCGAGTCCATCCAGCGCCGCACGCGCGCGTCGGTGAGCTGGCTCGGAGGTGCCACCGCGACGCGCTGAGCGGCGGACTCGGCCCCCTGCTGCTGTGCGGGCGGAGCGGCGTGCGGGTGCTGCGGGGGAGCGTCGGGGATGTTCATCGGGAGGCAGGCGGATGGTGCGGGGACGATGCCGCGCCCGTGCCCGCGCCGAGGGACGGCGCGGGCGGGCGCGGGGGAAGGACTCAGTCGTCGGCGGCCTGGCGGGCGTCGGCGGCGGACGGGGACACGTCGTCCTCGTCCGGGGCGGACGGCGAGTCGTCGTCCGGGGCGGGCGTGTCGCGCGGCAGCGCCTCGTGCAGCAGGCGCTCGATCCGCTGCGCCTCTTCGATCACGCGGTCCACGGTGAAGTGCAACTCGGGGACGCGGCGGATGTGCAGGCGCTTGCCCAGCTCGCGGCGCAGGAAGGCGGCGGCGCTGCGCAGCCCGGCCTGCACCTCCTTGCGCTCGTCCTCGTCGCCCAGCGAGGTGAAGTACACCTTGGCGTGGTCCAGCTCGGGGCTGGTCTGCACGGCGGTGATGGTGGCCAGCGCCACCCGCGGGTCGCGCACCTCGTCGCGCAGCAGCAGGATGATCTCCTGCCGGAGCTGCTCGTTCAGCCGGTCGGTCCGTCGGAACTGCGGCATATCAAGAACCCCAGGGGACAGGGTACAGGGGACGGGGGACAGCGAGCATGTCCTGGGACGCTGCAGGCGCCGTTCCGGTCGTCCCCATCGATTCGAAAAGAGAAGGGACAGGGAGCGGAGGTCGGGCGGACGGCCGGCGCGAAGCAGTTGCTGGCTGTCCCCTGTCCCCTGTTCCCTGTCCCCCGTCAGTAAAAGGTCGTGTACGAATCCGTGATCCGCGCGCGGCCCTCCTCCTCCACCACCCGGTCGGCGGACTGCAGCACGCTCTGCGCGTGCTTGCGGTCGTTCGACACCACGCACGCGGCGATCTGCGCGCGGTCGTGCACGTCGTGCCACGCGGTTTCGGCCGCGCTCACGTTGAAGCGGGCGTGCAGGCGGTCCTTCAGCCCCAGCACCACCTGCCGCTTCTCCTTCAGCGAGGCGCAGCCCGGAAGCATCAGCTCCCAGACCGCGACCCCCACCACCACCCGCCCGCCGCGCTCGCTCAGCGTCCCTGCCGCTCGGCGTCGGCGGCCGCGCTGGCCAGCGTCCGCGCGATCTCCTCCACGCGGTAGCACTCCAGCACGTCACCCACCTTGATGTCGTTGAAGTTGGTGATGTTCAGGCCGCACTCGAAGCCTTCGCGCACCTCGCGGGCGTCGTCCTTGAAGCGCTTCAGGCTCCCCAGCTCGCCCTCGTACACCTGCACGGCGTCGCGGATCACGCGGATCCGGCCGCGGCGGTCCAGCACGCCGCTGGTGACCATGCAGCCGGCCACGGTGCCCACCCGCGGCACCTTGAACAGCTGGCGGACCTCCGCCGTGCCCAGCATCACCTCGCGCTCTTCGGGGCTCAGCAAGCCCTCCATCGCGCTCTTCACCTCTTCCACCGCCTCGTAGATGATGTTGTAGAGGCGGATGTCCACGTCCTCGCGCTCGGCCACGCCCCGCGCCTCGCCCGTGGGGCGGACGTGGAAGCCGATCACGATCGCGCCCGAGGTGGACGCCAGCAGCACGTCGCTCTCGTTGATGGCGCCCACGCCGCGGTGGATCACCTGCACGCGCACCTCGGTGGTCGAGAGCTGCTCCAGGCTGTCGGAGAGCGCCTGCACCGAGCCGTCCACGTCGCCCTTGATCACCAGGTTCAGCGTGGCGTTGTCGCCGCGGGCCAGCAGCTTGCCGATGTCGGTCAGCTTCACGCCGCCGGCGCGCAGCCGCATCCGCTTCTCGCGATCGAGCCGCTGGCGCGTCTGCGCCACCTCGGCGGCCCGGTCGGGCTCCATCACCAGCATCTGGTCGCCGGCCGCGGGCACCCCCGACAAGCCCAGGATCTGCACGGGGATCGCCGGCCCGGCCAGCTTCTGCGGGCGCCCGCGCTCGTCGAGCATGGCGCGCACGCGGCCGTGCTGCAGGCCCACCACCACGTGGTCGCCCACGCGCAGCGTGCCGTTGGTCACCAGCACGGTGGCCACGGGCCCCTTGCCCACGTCCAGCTGCGCCTCGATCACCGTGCCCACCGCCTCGCGCGCCGGGTTGGCGCGCAGCCCCTTCAGCTCGGCCTGCAGCAGCACCTTCTCCAGCAGGTCGTCGATCCCCATCCCCCGCTTGGCCGAAACCTCGGCGCTCTGCACCTCGCCGCCGAAGTCTTCCAGCACGATCCCGTGCTGCAGCAGGTCCTGCTTCACCTTGGTGGGGTTGGCGTCGGGGAGGTCCACCTTGTTCACCGCCACCACCACCGGCACGCCGGCGTTGCGGGCGTGGCTGATCGCCTCGATCGTCTGCGGCATCACCGAGTCGTCGGCCGCCACCACCAGGATCACCACGTCGGTGACCTCGGCGCCGCGGGCGCGCATGGCGGTGAACGCCGCGTGGCCCGGCGTGTCGAGGAACGAGATCGAGCGCCCGTCCGCCATCTCCACGTGGTACGCGCCGATGTGCTGCGTGATGCCGCCGGCCTCGCCCGCGATCACGTTGGTCTTGCGGATGTAGTCGAGCAGGCTGGTCTTGCCGTGGTCCACGTGCCCCATCACCGTCACCACCGGCGGGCGGGGGCGCAGGTCCTCGTCGGCGTCGCCGGCCACGGCCTCTTCCATCAGCTCGGCGCCGTACTCTTCCTCGCGCACAGCCTGGAAGCCGAACTCGTCCAGCAGCAGCTCGATCTGGTCGAAGTCGAGGCGCTGGTTGATGGTGACCATCAGCCCCAGGTTCTTGAACGCGCTCCCGATGATCTGCGCCGCCGGCACGTCGATCAGCTCGGCCAGTTCGGCGACGGTCAGGAACTCGTTCACGCGGACCTGCAGCGCCTCCTCGGCGCGGCGGGCCTTCTCGGCCTCGGCGCGCTCCTCGCGCATGGCGCCACGGTCGGGGCCGCGGCGCTTCTTGCGCCCGCCGCCGCTGCTCTCCATGGCCGCCATGGTCTTCCGGAAGGTCTCGTCCACCGCCTCCTGGTCGACCCAGCCCTTCCCCTTCTTCCCCTTCTTCTTGTCCTTGCGGGCGCCCGCGCCGGCACCGGCGCCGGGCGTCGTGGCGCCGCCGCCGCCAGCACCGCCGCCGCCACCGCCACCCGCACCCGCGGCCGGGAAGCCGGCACGGGCGGGGGTGGGGGGCCCGAACGGACGGGCCGGGCGGGGCGCGAAGCCCTCGCCGCGCGCGGGGCGCGGAGGCTCGCCTTCACGGCGCGGCTCGCCGGGCGCGCCGGGGCGCGCCGGGCGCACCGAGGGCGGCGGCGTGGGGCCGCGGTCGCGCGGCGGGGCGCCCGGCGTGGCCGAAGCCGCCGGGCGGAACTCGTCGCGCTGCGGGGCGCCGGGGCGTCCACCCTGGCGGAACTCGGGGCGCAGCTGGCGTCCACCCTCGGGGCGCGCCGGCGGCGGGCCGCCGCGGGCGCTCTCGGGGCGTGCCGGCATCGGGCGCGGGGGCTCGGGGCGCGCCGCCTCGGGGGCGGCGGCCTCGGGCTGGGCCACCTCGGGCTGCGCCGCCTCGGGCTGCGCGGCAGGCTCGGGCTGGGCCGGCTCGGGCGCCGCGGCCTCGGCCACGGGCGCTTCGGCGGGTACCTCGGGGGTGGCCGCGGGCTCCGGGGCCGCCTCGGCCACCGGCTCGGCCGGGGGCGGCGCCGCGGTGTCCACGATCACGGTCTCGCCGGTGGGCTCGCGCCCGCCGGTGGTCACCAGCTCGGCGCCGCGGTCGGCCGCGGCCATGGCGGCCTCGGCCTCGAGCGCCTCGGCCGCGTCGGCGGCGGGCGACGCGGTGCTGCCGGCCTCGCCGGGAGAGGGCGCGCCGGTCTCGGCGCCCGCCTCGGGGGCGTCGCCTTCGGCCTCGTCGCGCTTGCGGCGGCGGCGGCGCGGCGCGCTGGCCACGTCGCCGATCGCCGCTTCCACCGCCTCGCCCACGTCCCGGTGGCCCAGGCGGCGCTCGCGCTCGATCCAGGTCCTCACGCGCGCCACGTGCTCGTCGGAGATGTCCGACATGTGGCTGCGGACCGGGATGTCCATCTCCCGCAGGAGGTGCACCAAGGCCTCAGCCGGTACGCTCAGTTCCTTGGCGACTTCAAAGACACGCATCAGTGCAGCGTTCCTCCGTGACTCGTTCTTACTCGTCCCGCGGGATGGGGAGCGCGGCGGCGAGCTCCAGCGCGCGACGCGCGAAATTCCGGTCTGTGATTCCAACGGCCGACACGTCGCCGCGCCCAAGCGCGGCGCCGATCGCGCCACGCGTCAGGCACACGGCGTACGGAACGCCGCGTGCCTCGAGCAGCGGGACCAGCTTCTTGCTCTGCGTAGGAGAGGTGTCGGCGGCGAGGAGGACCCCCGCGAGCTCGCCGTCGCGCACGCCCCGGCGCGTGGCGTCGGTGCCGTGCACGAGCGCCCGGGCCCGGGCCGCAAGGCCCAGGAGATCCAGGAGCCCACGCTCGGGCGCGGGTGCGGCGCCGCTCATTTTGCGATCAGTCAGAGACTGGCAAGTTCTCTGCGCCGCCGCCACGTGTCAACCCCTCCGTGCCCGCGGCGGCGGTCCGTTCCTCGCCTTCACCCGTCTCCGTCTCGTCCCCGGCAGCGGCATCCGCCTCCTCGCCGGCGGCCCCGGGCGCGGCATCACCGGCCGCCTCGCCCGCTGCGTCCGCCGGCGCGCCGGCGGCCTGCCCGCCCTCGCCGTCGTCCTCTTCCACCGTCATCTCGTCGATCAGCGCCGCGATGCGGTCGGCGTCGGCCGCGCCGATCGCGGGGATCCGCATCAGGTCGTCGCGGTCCATGTCGATGATGTCGAAGAAGGTGTTGTACCCCGCGGCCTGCAGCGCGGCGTGCGTGGCAGGGGGCAGGTCCAGGTCCGAGATCGGGAAGTCGGACGAGTCGTAGTCGGCCTCGCCGCTGGCCCCGAACAGGGCGCGCTCGGCCCCGTGCTCCAGCCACTCGCGGCTGCCGTACAGGTCGAGCTGCCAGCCGATCAGCTGGCTGGCCAGGCGCACGTTCTGCCCGTTGCGGCCGATGGCCAGCGAAAGCTGGTCGTCGTCCACGATCGCGGTCATGGTGCGCGCCTCGTAGTCGCTGATCACCTTGGCCACGCGGGCCGGGGCCAGCGCACGCTTGGCGAAGATCTCGGGATCCGGGTGCCAGGGGACGATGTCGATGCGCTCGCCGCCCAGCTCCTGCACCACGGCGCGCACACGCGAGCCCTTGAGCCCCACGCAGGCGCCCACGGGGTCGATGCTCTCGTCGCGCGAGCTCACCGCCAGCTTGCTGCGCCCGCCCACCTCGCGGCTCACCGCCTTGATGTCCACGATCCCCTGCTGGATCTCGGGAACCTCCAGCTTGAACAGCGCGGCCACGAACAGCGGGTCGGCGCGGGAGAGGATCAGGCGCGGCCCCTTGGGCGTCTCCTCCACCTTCTTCAGCACCGCGCGGATCGTCTCGCCCTGGCGGAAGCGCTCGCGGGGGTTCTGCTCCTTCCACGGCACGATGGCGTCGGCCTCGCGGGCGCGGTTGAGGAGCACCACCAGCTTGCCGCGCTCCACCTGCTGCACCTCGCCGGAAAGCAGCTCACCCACGCGGTGCTCGTACTCGTCGCGGATCTTCTGGCGCTCGCCCTCGCGCACGCGCTGCAGGATGCGCTGCTTGGCGGCCATCACGGCGTTGCGGCCGAACTGCGCGAACTCGACCGGCACCTCCATCACGTCGCCGACCTCGAAGTCGGGGTCGTCCCAGCGCGCCTCTTCGAGCGAGATCTGGCGCGAGGGGTCTTCCACCTCGGCCACCACCTCGCGCAGCACGGTGATGTTGATGTTGCCGGTCGCGTCCTCGATCTCGATCTCGGCCTCCACGTTGGGGCCGTAGCGCTTGGCCAGGGCGGCCAGGATGCCGTCCTTGATCAGGTCGTAGAGCTCGTCGCGGGAGATCGCCTTGTTGGCGGTCATCTCGCGGAATGCCGCGAGAACCTGCGTCGCGTTGTTCATGGCCCGATGTGTGGTTGGTTACCCGCGGCTCTCGCCCTGCTTGCCGCCCCATCTGTACACCAGGTGCGCCTTCTCGACCTCGGCCAGGGGGAACTCCACCTCCTCGCCGCCGGCCAGCCGGAGCTGCACCGTCTCTTCGCCTGTCTCGCCCTTCGTCCCCACCAGCTCGCCCTCGAGCCGGCGCGCCTTCCCCGCCAGCGTGCCCTTCCCGCGGACGGACACCTCCTGCCCGGCGAAGCGGCTCCAGTCGCGCGGGCGGGTCAGCGGGCGCTCCACGCCGGGCGAGCTCACCTCCAGCACGTAGCGGTCGGAGAGCCCCTCGTACGCGTCGAGCATCGGCTCGAGGCCGCGGCTCACCGCGGTGCAGTCGTCCAGCGAAACCGACGGCTGGCCGGGGACCGAGTCGTGCCGGTCGATGTAGACGCGCAGGATCGGCCGGGCGCGGTGACCCGCCACCTCCAGCTCCACCAGCTCGAACCCCAGCGCTTCCACCTGCCGCTCGATGTCGGCGGCCAGGCCGCCGGGGGCTGCGTCGGTCATCGGCCCGTTGCGTCTCCGGTGTGAAAACGGCAACAAAAAAAGCGGGGGCGACCGCTCCCCACTTCAGAACGACGATCCGCCCGAGGGCGCCCGTCAACCTCCGAACAAAGCCAAATATAGGCTTCGGCTCGACAACGTGCAACCCTGGGGCTGCGCGCGGCCCGATCTCACCGCAAATTCCTCTCCCGTCGCGTGGGTGCCGAGGGGCGAAGGTCCACGCACCTGTCCTTGTCCGTCGTGCCCGGACATCGCCCGAACTGCGTGGGCGGCTTCGCCGCGAGCAGCGGAGGAAAAGGAGTCAGGGGGAGAACTTCGTCGTGGTTCTCCCCCTGACTCCCTTCTCTCCGATGCTCTGCG